>CAJWIA010000008.1 GCA_913040765.1 uncultured Anaerolineales bacterium
GCAATTAGAATAATAAAATGGAGGTGACTCATTAATATAATCGATTTAACTATGCCATTTAGTCCATCAGTGACAGCTCTTGAAGGACATCCAAACATTTCTATGGAGCCCATTACAACCCATAAAGCTGATGGGAGATCCAATACCAAGATTGTTTTCAGTATCCATACTAGTACTCACATCGATTCGCCACAGCATTTTTACTCGGATGGAACCACTATTGATCAGATGGATCTAGGTATATTTTACGGAAAAACTTATGTGTGCGATCTACGTCAGATTGCTAAACCAGGACATCCACTTACAATAGACGACCTAAAAGCCGGAGGCCTGCCTAACGAAGATAAATTACGTAACAACCGAATACTGATGTACGCTGACTGGGCAGCAAGCAGATGGACAGGACCTGACCTATATAAAGGTAACATGTATCTATCTGAGGAGACTGCTCATTGGTTGGTGGGTACAGGGGTTGTAGCGCTAGCAATGGACTTTTCTGTGGACGGACACTATCCTTATCCTTGTCACCAGATATTACTAGCCGCAGGTATACCGCTAATTGAAAACCTGATTAATATCGATCAAATTGGTAGCGCAGAATTTACTATGATTGCTTTACCACTGAAAATAGAAAAAGGTGATGGGGCACCCGCTCGAGTACTGGCTATTACTGACTAATGAGCAAACTAAGACTTGACCATATAGGAATTGTTGTCAAAAATTTACACAAGACGGCAGCCGCATTTGAAAACGCTATTGGACTTCCATTAGAGGAAGTGGAAAACTACAAGGAAATACTAAATATTGGGTTTGTTCCGGTTGGCTCAATGGACATTGAGTTTCTTGAGCCTACTACCTCGGAAGGATTAAATGCGGATTTTCTAAAAGACAATGGTGAAGGGGTCCATCATATAGCATTTGAAGTTGAAGATTTAGACGCAGCAGTAGCTAATGCTGTCAGGAATGGGGTCCGAGTGCTTCTCGGTCCCACAGAAGGTGCTCGTGGTAAACGGATTGTATTTCTGGACGGCATTTCACTAGGAGGCACAATAGTGGAGCTATTAGAATCCCCCCAACCAACCGATCAACAATAAGGAGCCTGTCATGGATCTACAATTACAAAATAAAGTCGTACTAGTCACTGGCGGAAGCAAAGGAATTGGCAAAGCTATAAGTCTAAGTCTATCTAAAGAAGGGTGCAAAGTAGCAATTTGTGCACGAGGAGAAGACCTTCTTATTAAAACAGCCTCTCTTATTCAAAACGAGACTGGCAATGAGGTTTTGCCAGTAGCTGCTGATCTAACTCAACCTACAGATGTAAAACTTATGACAGAAAATGTAATCTCTCATTTTGGACGCATTGATGTTCTGGTCAACAATGCTGGTAGTTCCCCAGGAGGTATTCTAGAGACCTTAACCGAAGAGGATTGGGCGCAATCGCTCCAGCTCAAATTTATGGGATATGTACGTTGCTGCAAAGAAATCATACCCCACATGCGAAAGCAAGGTGGTGGCAGAGTAGTCAACATTATCGGAAATGATGGGGTCAAATTTTCTTATTGGGAAATCACGCCCGGCGCTGCCAACGCGGCGGGTCAGAACTTCACCTTATCATTAGCTGGACAATACGGAAAAGACAACATAACTTTTGTAGCAATAAATCCTGGTCCAGTAGAAACAGAAAGATGGGATGGGTTACTAGAAGCGATGGCTCGCGATCGTAACATATCCAAAGAAGAGGCCGATCGCCTATCTAAAGCAAGTATCCCATTGGGCCGCATCTGTACTCCTGAAGAGGTTGCTGATCTAGCCACGTTCATGGCATCTGATCGAGCCCACTTCATTAATGGTACGATGGTAGAAATAGATGGTGGTCAACGAAAAGCAATTATGGATACGTAATATTACCTAATTGTAAATAGCATAAGACCACAAAACATATAGTACGCAAACGTAAAATGTCATCTATGATCAAGAATAAATTGTATCAACTCGTTGGAAAAACCTCGTACAAATGGGTTCGAGCCATTGTCACCTTGGTGTTAGTTCCTATTCCTATGCTTGTATTGTTTATATTATTAGTTGAGGCAACAACCGAAAGCATATTCTTTTTTGTTTTGTGGACAATAACATTCTATTTGATAATATTTACTTTATTAATAGTTTTTATAAAAGCAATCGACAGAAAGGTAGCACGTAGCCCTTTCTATTTTATAAAAAACTTACATATGACCTCTGGCGGTGCTTCACCGCCTTTAGTTGGAGCTGAAATTGGAGTTGCTAGCGGCACAAATGCTTCAAGGATATTGAAATTCCTGAACATGCAACAGCTAATATTGATTGACCCATGGGAAACAGCAATAGACAACAAAAACAATGACAATAATAAGAAATACTTATTTCATAAAAATAGATACGAAACAACTTTAGCGAAGTTCTCTAACAACTCTAAGGTCAAGATAATCAAGGAGTTTTCTGTAGAGGCAGCAAAGATGTTTGAAGATCAATACTTTGACTTCATATACATTGATGGTGATCATAGCTACGAAGCAGTAATAAATGACCTATATGCATACTATCCCAAATTAAAAAGGTTTGGCGTTCTTTGCGGAGATGATTATGGACACCCTAGTGGTTTAGGAGTAATTCAGGCAGTTCAGGAATTTTCTATCGAAAAACAACTGCTGGTGAATTACAGGGAAGATAATCAATTTTGGATGATAAAGACTGCCTTATAAGCATACATTGCACAATTGGAAATGCGAATCCTAGCAATATGTAACCATCTGATATAAATTGCTATACTAACTTTAATAATGCCAACTTCGATCCTGTGTAATGAACAAATACCGCTGCTGCGCGGAGAAGGCCGTTACATAGATGACATTAAGTTTTCCGATATGCTCCATGTTGCATTCGTACGTAGTCCTTATGCACATGCACGCATCAACAATGTAGATACCGAAGTAGCCAAAAGGCAGCCTGGGGTCGTGGCTGTGTTAAGCGGCCTGGATATACATGCGGACATCCAGCCGATAAGACCACTACTGAAAAATTCTGGTTTTCAAGCCACCAACTGGCATGCTATTGCCTGGGACAAAGTACGTTACGTGGGCGAAGCAGTTGCAGTTGTTGTTGCTTCAGATCGGTACATTGCAGAAGATGCTGCCGAGCATGTTATTGTTGAGTACGAACCACTACCAGTGATAGACTCAGCAGCAACCGGTATGCTAGCAGACTCTGCTCGTGTACATGACAACCTCAATAGCAATATCTTACTAGAAACACAGTCTGGGCTCGATAAGGACGACACTGCATTTAAGAAGGGTGATATAAAAGTCAGAGCTAACTTCCGGCATCCACGAGTGACAGGAATACCAATTGAAAACTGTGGAGTAATTGCAGACTATAGAGCGAATACAGATGAGCTAGTCGTTTGGTCATCAACCCAGATTCCCCATGTGCTACGTGATGCATTATGTGATTCGCTTGGAATATCAGCACACCAAATCAGAGTGGTTGCACCAGATGTTGGTGGTGGCTTTGGGACTAAAATGCAAGCTTTACCGGAAGAAATAGTCGTATCTCATTTAGCACGATTATTACATCGTCCTATTAAATGGACGCAGGACCGCATGGAAAATATCAAGGCCAGTTTTCATGCTCGAGATGTGTTAGTTGAAGCAGAATTATCTGCCAATATTGACGGAACTATAGTTGGAATGAGAGCCAAAGCAATATGTGATGTGGGCGCCTACAACTCATTTCCTCTCACCGCAGGTCTAGAGCCATTTACTATAGGTAGCGCACTCGCAGGTCCTTATGACTTTGAGTACTACTCCTACGAAGGTTATGCTGTTTCTACTAACAAGTGTCCAATGGGAGCATACCGGGGAGTCGGATTTGTGTTGGGGCCTATGGTGATGGAAGGACTACTAGATAAGTTATCTCAAAAGATAGGAATGGACCCTGCACTCTTGCGTAAGAAAAACTTGGCCCAACCCACAGACTTTCCATTCAAAAGCCCTGCAGGACCAATCTATGATAGCGGTGACTATCCGGCATTACTAGATCTAGCACTCGAAGAATCAGACTATTCAGCTTGGCGAAATCTTCAATCTGAAGCCCGTAATGAAGGTAGGTTGCTAGGTATAGGTATGTCATGCTTCATCGAAATGACTGGCATGGGGCGCGATACCTATCGCAAACGAGGAATGGTCAATGTACCTGCTTTTGATGCAGCTAGATTGCAAGTAGATCGCCATGGCCACCTAGAAGCATTTATTAGTACGCCGTCTCAGGGACAAGGTCAAAAAACAACCTTTGCCCAACTGATCTCTAGCACATTGGGTGCCCCACTTGATGACATTAAAGTTCATCTAGGCGATACAGCTACTACCCCTTACGGATCTGGAACATTTGCCAGTCGAAGTCTAGTAAGTGGCGGTGGAGCTCTGTTAAAAGCCGCTGAAATGTTACAGGACAAACTCGTTAGAATAGCAGCGGCTTACTGGCAGGTCGATAACAATGATCTGCAGTATGTTGACGGAAGAATATTTAACCCAAATCAAAGCTCAGAACATCTTAGTCTAAAAGACTTAGCTGATCTAGCCTATACTCCGTTTCAGGAACTACCACCTAGTGTTGAACCAGGACTCTCGGTGCATGTATCATACAACCCGCCTCCCGCTGTCAGTTCATCCGCAGTACATATGGCATTAGTAGAAATAGACAAGAACACGTATGAGGTGAAGATCAAAGACTATGTTGTAGCTGAAGATTGTGGCACCAAGGTCAATCAAGCTATTGTAGAGGGACAGGTACGAGGAGGAATAACACAAGGTATAGGAATAGCATTATTGGAGGAGTTATCGTACGATAGTGAAGGACAATTGCTAAGCGGATCACTAATGGATTATCTTGTACCAGGAATATATGAAACACCTGCCATAAAAATAGTCAGCATGGAAACTCCTTCTCCGTGGAGTGTAGGAGGCTTCAAAGGAGTAGGAGAAAGTGGAACTATAGGAGCACCAGCTACAATCACCAACGCTATACTAGATGCATTAGAAGTATCAGCTCAAGATATACAGTTGCCGCTAACACCGGAGCGCATATTTAGATTGAAAAATAAGACAAAATCATGATTTTGTACAAGCATGGTAAGTTGTTTAGGCCAACACAACCTTATGAAAACTGAACATTCCAAAGGCATTGGAGAGTCTATAAAGCGATTAGAAGACAAGCGTTTTCTGCAAGGCCAAGGTCATTATATAGATGATTTGCAATTGCCTGACATGCTACATGCCGCTGTGCTTCGCAGTCCTTATGCTCATGCCACAATCACAAATATAGACGTTAACTTCGCGCTTGAACAACCCGGTGTAGTTACCATATTGACATTTGCAGATTTGCATTCCGTAAAACCAATACCAATACGACTAAATCCTTACGGATCACTTGAGCCATTTCTACAGTACCCGTTAGCCAACAACCGAGTACGATATGTAGGCGACCCTGTCGCTTTGATAATAGCTCACAGCCGCTACCAAGCTGAAGATGTCTTAGAAAATATTGTTGTCCAGTATGACCCATTACCAGTCAATATAGATGCCGAAGACAAGGTGAGTTGTCCCTTACACCATGACGCAAAAGACAATGTAGCATCCAACTTCGTACAACAGAAAGGAGATGTGGTTGCAGCGTTTAGAAAGGCCGAGCATATCACTAAACTCCGATTTACCTCTGGGCGACATAGCGGCGTACCACTCGAAACGCGTGGCTTGATAGCCAACTATGATGCAACCCAGGAAAAACTAAAAGTGTGGGGTCCTACCAAAGTAACTCATTTTAATCGTGGTGTACTTGCACACATGTTGGACATGGAAGAGCACACAATTGGAATGATAGAACCTGATGTGGGAGGAGGGTTCGGGGTACGCGGTGAATTCTATCCTGAGGACTATCTGATTCCATACGCAGCTCTTATGCTTAAACGCCCGGTCAAATGGATAGAGGATCGTCTAGAAAATCTGATGGCCTGTAATCATTCCCGAGAACAAATCTACGAGATGGAAATGGCACTCAAAAAAGACGGCACCATCTTGGGAATAAAAGTTCTTTTGTCGAACGATCAAGGAGGTTATATTCGTACACACGGGATAATTGTACCCGAACTAAGCGCAGCAATATTTCCCGGTCCCTATCACATCCCTAATTATCGGTGTGAGGTTCGTTCAGTACTGACCAACAAGACACCTGCTGGAACATATAGAGCTCCGGGACGCTATGAATGTAACACTAGTCGAGAGCGATTATTAGATCTTGCAGCGTCGGAACTCATGATAGACCCTGTCAAAATACGATCAATGAATCTCATACAACCTGAGGATATGCCTTATGAGGTTGGCACCGAATCGTTGGGTGAGGATATTGTTTATGATAGCGGTGATTATCCCTTTGCATTACAGGAAGTAGTCCGCTTATCCAAATATGAAGAAAATCGTCATATTAACCATAATAACTTGTCCAACAAGAAGGTTGGGTATGGAATTGCCTGCTTTGTAGAAAAAACGGGCCTTGGCCCTTTCGAAGGAGCACGAATAGAGATTGATCAAACTGGAGCCATAACAGTAAGCACCGGAGCTGCCAATGTTGGACAAGGCCTTGAGACAACATTGGCACAAATAGCATCATCTGTACTTACAGTATCACCTGACTCAATTCAAGTATTACATGGCGACACTGACCTTATACCTTATGGAGTAGGTAGCTTTGCTAGCCGAGCTACCGTGATGGCGGGAAGTGCGGTTTACTATGCAGCTCAAAAAATCCGTAAAAAATTACTAAAGATAGCAGCTCACACTCTGAATTGTCAGGTTGAACAACTTATAATTAGCGATGGGGATATTTGCGTGACCGACCATCAGGACAAGCGGTTAACCTTAGCACAGGTGGCTCAACAATCTAGTCCGCGAAATTGCCCACCGGATATAGAGCCAGGACTCGATTTCACACACTATTTCAGATGCAATCAAATGACATTCGCACATGGAGCTACTATAGTGAAGGTAGAAATAGATATTACAACATGCGCAATTGTTCCCAAGCACGTATGGATAGTCTATGACATTGGTAAAGCAATAAACCCACAAATGGTAAAGGGACAAATCGAAGGAGGAGCAGTACAAGGATTGGGTGGAGCCTTGCTAGAAGAATTCAAATATGACCCAAGTGGCCAACTAACAAGCGGGTCTTTCGTAGACTATCTCCTCCCTACAGCTACTGAGACACCCTTTCTGGAATCAAAAAGATTAGATAGATCACCATCCACCCTAAACCCGATACAAGTAAAAGGAGCAGGAGAATGTGGTATAGCCGGTATGGGAGGAGCTTTGGCCAACGCAGTGGCTGATGCCCTTGGTGATTCAGGTAGCAATGTCAATGTACTACCAATCACTCCTGAGAAAGTATGGCAATGGTTGACACCAATGCAAGACAAAACGAATTAGACAGTGTTATAAAATAGGAATAATTATGAAACCAGCACCTTTTGATTATTATGATCCTGACAGTGTGGAAGAAGTCCTAGACCTGCTACAGCAATATGGAGATGACGCCAAAATTCTAGCTGGTGGTCAAAGCCTGGGACCATTACTAAATATGCGCTTGTCAACACCTCAAATCATAGTTGATTTAAATCGTGTCGCAGATTTAGAGTACTACAAATCAGATGGTACAGGCCTAAGAGTGGGTGCAATGACCCGACAAAGCACATTAGAAGATGATACTAACCTCAGAACCACTCAACCCATTTTAGCCGCGTCAATCCCCTACATTGGACATCGATCTATTCGCAACCGCGGTACAGTTGGTGGTAGTGTTGCCCATGCCGACCCCGCAGCAGAATGGCCAGCTATAATGCTTGCATTAGATGGAACTATATTAATACGTAATACGACAGGTACAAGAACAGTGGATGCCAGTGATTTCTACATTTCAGCTCTAACCACTGACTTAAAACCTGATGAAATATTAGTAGAAATCCAATTGCCCAACTGGGTCAAAACATCCGGTTGGTCATTTATTGAATTTAGCCGCCGGCATGGTGATTTCGCAATACTTGGAGTAGCTACATATTTGACTATAGAAAATAGACGGTGCACTAAATCTCGTATAGCAATTATTGGAGGAGGACCAATTCCAATTAGAACAAGCAAAGCAGAATCAATGCTCATAGGAGAAACAATAAGCGACGAACTCCTGAAGGACGTGTCAGAACAAGCCAGTAAAGAACTTGATACAGATAGTGATATGCACGCCTCTGCGGATTATCGACGCTATCTCGCGTCAGTATTGGTCTCGTCCGCTCTACAAGAAGCAGCCGCTAGAGCTGGTGAATCAGGAGGTCAATGATGGTACAGGACACTACAAACAATAGTAGATTGATAAAACTTACAGTCAATGGGGTTTTATATGAGAGAAAGGTTGAACCCCGAGTCACTCTGGTTGACTTTATACGTGGCGAACTAGGTATTACTGGTACCCATGTAGGCTGTGAGCATGGAGTATGTGGAGCTTGTACTGTCATATTTGATGGTCAACCAATACGATCTTGTATTATGTTAGCCGTACAAGCCGACTCGCATTCAGTTCAAACTGTGGAGAGCATGTCGTCTGGCGAGCAGTTGCATCCAATCCAGCAAGCCTTCTGGGAGAACTTTGGTTTGCAGTGTGGTTTTTGTACACCAGGTTTTCTGCTAACAGTACAGGACTTGTTATCGCGCAACCCTGATCCAACCGATACAGAAATTCGTGAGGAGTTGTCAGGAAACATATGTAGATGCACCGGATACCAATCCATCATAGCTGCCGTTAAACAGGCTGCGATTTATATGCGTCAAGAATAATTAAGTTCCTAAATGGTAGTATAGAGAAATCACTAGCTCTGTTAGCCTAACTCAAAGCTTTGACAACTTCAACGCCATTCAGCATCATCGAATACAGGAAAATATGGTGGAGCAAATCACCATCATGTGGGACAGCACCAAACTCTTGTGCATCAGCTACAGACATGTCATAGGTAGCCACACAATTGGCTGGCAATACTACTCGCTGCTGGATGTTTCGAGCATTACCACGCAAATGTATGCCCATGGCTAATTGATACGTACAAAGATCTGTGCAGTCGCCAACCACTATAAATGTTGTCACATCTGGATGACTATCAAGCCATGTGCCAAACTCGGTATCGATAGTAGCGCTAATTGAGTTTTTTTGTATAACAACCATATCACTATAAAATTCCAACTCCTGAAACTCCGGGACTGATTCCACCTCTTCAGTACCACGCACACAATGAGGAGGATAGGAACCAAATTCTATATCATCAGCTTCATGGTTGTCTTGTGCCAGTATTATATTTTCTACTCCCATAGCCTGACCCTGTTTGAAGATATCCACAATGGGACTAATAATAGCCTGGACACGAGGGCTTGCTAGCGCACCTTCGTAACAAAATCCATTTATTACATCGACTGAAACTATAGCAGTAGACGACGGGTCATGAATTACATCCTTCAATAATAATTCCGGGAGGTTTGCTTCCCATGACAAAACGTACTCCAAAAAAGGTTTGCTATTATTTATTAACGTGTCGACATTCATTGTCTTTTCTCCAATGATTTGTTTAGTGTTTGTATTTTAACATGGCAGCACCTATAAATCCCAGCCACATTTTATGAAACATCAGAAATATTAGCGTGATAAAAATAGTATAGCAACTATGGCCAGGCCGGATCCAATAAGCTTAGTGGAAGTAATGGGCTCCTTCAATAATATGTATGCCAATAACACAGCTACAACGAAACCTAAGCTTGTAATTGGAGACACAATGCTCGCTTCTCCGCCAACATTAAATGCACTCATAGTAGCAAATATTGCAAAACCTGCACTCAAGCCTGCCATAGATGCTACTCCGGCCATCCTCGGAGCCAACACAAACGACTGATTCTGGAAAAAATGTATGGCTATAGCTACAATGAGCACTACTAAAGTCTCGACCACCATAAAACTCGCTGGATAGACTTTATTAATACCGGCCACTTTCCAAAAAAAGTTAGACAACCCAAAACCCACTAGACCTCCTAAAGCCAAGACAATTGGTAAGCTCATGTTTTTTTACCTCTGAATTAATACCACCTAAATATTTATCATGTTTGGTCTAAACATCATTGAGTGTTTCTAGTAGTTCCACTCCAGTTTTTGACCACTTACAACCATGACTTGCGTATTTATGGTGTCACATCTAATAAATAATAAACCCATTACAATTATAGCAATTGCATTTGAGCATGTCATGGCTATAATACCCTTGCTATTATATATACTGTAACAATCTACAACAATTAATACTATGCATGATTCAGTGAACTAGGAGCAAGTTTTATGTCTACAAAACAACTGTTTCTCGCGCCTACAGCAGCACCCACAATAGCTAACCTGCCCAAATGTAATATTCACACACATCTTGAAGGGTCAGTGCGGCCTAGTACCTTTATGGAGCTAGCGGTTGAACATGGGATTGAACGGAAACCATCGTTAGATGTGGTTTCACGAGCCATGCAAGTAACCGGCGCCGAAGAAAGCCTAGTAGATTATTTGGACAAGATTAGTTATGGTTACCAAGTGTTCCTAGACAAAAAGTCTGTACAACGTATTGCGTATGAGGCTGCAGAAGATGCAGCCTTGGATGGGGTTATTTATCTCGAATTGCGGGCAGGGCCGGTCACCCATAGCCATACAGATTTTCCCGTAGGGCAAGTGATAGAAAGTATTCTTCTTGGATTACACCAAGCAGAAGATAAATACAATATGGTCTGTCGATTAATAGTATCTGCTCTTAGAAATCATGACCCAAAAGAGAATATCAAGCTAGCACATACCGCGATAGAGTTTAAGCATGATGGTGTAGTTGGTTTCGACTTAGCCGGAGATGAAGCAGGATACTTAGCTCAACCTCACGCTGAAGCATTTAGTATTGCAAGAAGTAATGGTTTGGGAATTACAGTACATGCAGGAGAAGCGGGGGGAACAGACAACATACTGTATGCGGTTGAGAAACTAAAAGCCACTAGGATAGGGCATGGGATTAGAGCTATAGAATCCCGGGATTTAGTAAACTTACTCAGTCAACGTCAAATCCTACTTGAGCTGTGTCCAACAAGCAATGTCCACACAAACACTGTTGATAATATAAAGAACCATCCTGTATCGAAATTCTACAATGAAGGGATTCCAATCTCAATAGGAGACGATGATCCCATAACGTCTAGAACTAGTGTTTCTAGTGAATTAACGCTATTACAGAACAATTTTGGCTTCGGAATAAAGAAAATCAAGGCCATTCAACAAATGAGTATCGAGTCCGCTTTCATTACAGACCAAACACTTAAGAGCAAACTGTTACAAATAGTATCTGCTCCATAACAAAATAGATTTTAGCCAACCTGAGGTAATGCATATGAAGCCTGAAACTAGAGATAAATTGGCGTTTGATAGCAAAGCAGTCTATTACAACCCAGACCCCAGTACAAAGTCCATTAATGCTCCCCTATATCTTTCTAACAATTTTCAGTATGACGAAGAAATATACCAAAACATAGTTGAAGGAGCTCGGATCACAGAAAACATCTACGGTAGATGCGGCAATCCAAATGAAACACTACTGCAAGAGCAGGTAGCCATGCTTGAAAACGCAGATGGTTGTCTTGCTCTGGGATCAGGAATGGCAGCCGTTGCAACAACTTGCTTAGCTTTACTTCGTCCTGGTGACCATATCGTATCTGATTGGACCACCTATAGCTCTACGCACGAAATGTTTGATCATAGGCTCACAGACTTCGGGATTGAAACTACGTTTGTGGACTGTAACGACATAGAGGCAGTAAAGGCAGCAATAACAGAGAAGACCAAAATTATATATTTCGAAACAATAGCTAATCCAAACATGAGGGTAACAGCAATACCTCCTCTAGTAAAATTGGCTCGCGATAATAATCTGCTTGTAATATGTGATAACACATTTGCTAGTCCGTATGTGATGCGCCCACTTGATTGGGGAGTTGACATTGTAGTAGAAAGTGCAACCAAATTCATGGGAGGACACAACGATGTCTTAGGAGGCATCATAGCTATTAAAAAAACTAACCTGCCAGATGATTTTTTACATGATTTACGCTGGGGCACACATGTAAAACTAGGTGGAGTTCTCTCACCGTTCAATGCGTGGATGCTTCTACGTGGACTTCAAACCTTACCCGTAAGATTGGAACGACAATGTAAAACAGCCATGAAGCTAGCGCTTTACCTTGAAAATCATCCAGCAGTCCAAAAAGTACATTACCCTGGCTTAGTTTCCCATCCTAATCACGAAATAGCAAAAACGCAAATGCCTAACTATGGTGCTATGCTTACTTTTGAGGTTGCAGATGGTCAATCAGCTATTGAAGTGTGTGACAGTCTGGAGTTGTGCGCATTTGCGGCAAGTTTAGGCAGCGTCAGAACAATTACACAAATACCTGCTACCATGGCCTTTCTAGACATACCAAAAATTGAAAGAGAAAAAATGAATATTCAGGATGGCATGGTCCGCGTATCAGTGGGATTAGAAGACCCACATGATGTTATCAACGATATTGACCAGGCACTAAATCAAATAACAATTCACAAACAGGGTTAAACTACGGATTCTTTTGTTCATAAAATGTATAATCATATTATAGGGAATAAAAATACGTGAAAACTATATCTTCAGAAAAACTAAACTCTGACCAACACAGTCTCATTGAGGCTGCCATAGCTGCGACTGACACCGCATATGTACCCTATTCAGGATACCATGTTGGCGCTGCTGTCCTTACACGCAGCGGATCGGTCTTTGCTGCATCTAACGTAGAAAATGTTGCTTACGGACCAACAATATGTGGTGAGAGAATGGCTATAGGCAAAGCAAACGCGTCCGGAGCACGTGATATTGTAGCAATAGCAATTAGCTCACGATCTGACAAATTTGAAAAAACAGAGATTGCTTGTGGCCCTTGCGGTAGTTGTCGTCAGGTAATTTATGAAATGGCGCAAGTATCCGGATGCGATATCGAGGTTATCGGCTCGACCATCGATAAAAGCCATATTGCTGTATCTACCATTGAACAATTACTGCCATTGCGTAAAAAAACATATACATCTGTAGATCTTATGTCTTCAGAAAAACTAAACTCTGACCAACACAGTCTCATTGAGGCTGCCATAGCTGCGACTGACACCGCATATGTACCCTATTCAGGATACCATGTTGGCGCTGCTGTCCTTACACGCAGCGGATCGGTCTTTGCTGCATCTAACGTAGAAAACGCTGCTTACGGATCAACAATATGTGCTGAACAAATGGCTATAGGCAAGGCAAATGCATCCGGAGCACGTGATATTGTAGCAATAGCAATTAGCTCACGATCTGATAACCACGAGAAAAATGAGATTACCGCAGACCCATGTGGTACTTGTCGCCAGGCGATTTATGAAATGGCGCAAGTATCTGGATGTAACATTGAAGTGATTATGTCTGACAAGAACAAGCACAACATTGTTATTAAGTCCATTGAGCAATTGTTACCTTATGCTTTTGGCCCTTCTCAACTACATATTGATGTTGTCAAAGGCAACCTGTAAGCTTTAGCATTACAAATGCTCTATATAGGTTAAGATAATGGGTTCCGATTCCAACATTAATATGTCAAAACTATATCATATTGGATGTCGTCGCGGTGAAGTCGGACGCTACGTGCTATTACCTGGAGATCCAGGCCGAGTGCCTATGATAGCAAGTCTTCTTGATGACGCTAAAGAAATTTCACACAATCGTGAGTATCTTACTTATACAGGCACGTTGCTAGGCGAAAAAGTGTCGGTTACATCAACCGGGATGGGTTGTCCTTCTACAGCAATTGCTGTAGAAGAATTAGCAATTGCTGGTGCAGATACTTTCATTAGAGTTGGCACATCCGGTCCAATGCAAGATTTCATAGAAGCTGGCGACCTGTTAATTGCATGGGGAGCAATTCGTGATGAATACACTTCCAAACAATATGTTCCACCAGAGTATCCAGCAGTAGCTGATTTGGAAGTAACCTTAGCGCTTAGACAGGCTGCCCGTGATCGTGGTGTACGCCATCATGTTGGACTTACTCAATCAAAAGATTCTTTCTATGGACAACACGAACCAGACAGAATGCCTGTTTCTAGACAACTTCAAGACCGATGGAAAGCATGGATAGCAGGAGGTACACTCTGTTCAGAAATGGAGGCTTCTACTATTTTTGTGGTAACTCGAATGCTAAACTGTCGATCAGGGGGTATTATGACGTCTGGCATTGATTTAACACATCTGTTGGTAACAGCTGTAGATGGATTAAAGATATTAATTGAGCAAGATATTGCGCGGAGGTAATTTTGACATTTCTAGATGAGTGCATTGAATTTGCTGGCCCAGCTTGGGAAAGATATGTTCATCATCCATGGATAGAAGCGCTGTTTGCTGGTACATTACAAGAAGACAAATTTCGCTATTGGTTAATCCAAGATCTACCCTATATAGGTGAGAACGCGTCAGAGGTAGCATTTACAAAGGTGCCTACACACAACCCCTGGGTAAAACTGCAAAGAGAATACGGTGTACGCGCAGCTGAGTCACGTGTAGAGCTTAGAATGCTGGAAGATTATGACGAGTTTGCATTAACGCGCTGGGCTGCCAGACCACGCAGAGAAGCATTTGTGAATTTTTTTGTTAGAGCATTCTATGAAGGTACATTTGGTGATGTTTGTTGTGCAGTGTATCCATGTTATTGTTTTCATAATACATTCGGCGTGAGATATGAAAACGAAAAACCTAAAAACCTATCGCAATTACAACGAGATTGGCTAGAACAATGGCAAGACCCATTTTATAGGGATCTACAAAATGCCACCGTAGATGGGATAAACGAATATGGAAATGCTAGTACGGAATTCGAACGAGATAAAATGCGCTGGTTGTTCCTAAGAGCTACCCAACACCAAATTGCAACATTCGATGCAGCATGGATAACGTCCGATCCTTGGCCTGGTGAGGGAAACGAGATAGGAATACTAGCTGGTACAGCAAACTAGAGCACCTGCTGGTACTACATGCAATCATTAAAGTATAAGATTACAACAATCATCAGGACATTAGTAAAATGAGTAATTCCGAGTCAACACTACAATATCATATAAAGATGAGAAGTGGAGATGTGGGTAGATATGTGCTTCTACCCGGCGATCCCGGTAGGGTAAAGCTCATAGCCTCGTATCTTGATAATGCACATCTGGTAGCAGAAAATCGAGAACACAGGACTTATACAGGAAGCATTGAAGGCACAAAGGTCTCAGTCACTTCTACAGGCATAGGAGGACCATCAACAGCAATAGCGGTCGAGGAGTTAGCCAATCTCGGGGCTGACACTTTTATAAGAGTCGGTACCTCCGGCATGATGCAAGACTTCATAAAACCTGGTGACTTAGTAGTTGTCTCCGGAGCAGTTCGTGATGAAGGTACTGCACTACATTACATGCCAATGGATTTTCCTGCAATTGCAGATCTAGATATTGTGAATTGCCTTCGACAGGCTTGTGAAACCACAGGAGTCACTTACCATGTTGGTTTGTCACACTCTAAGGATTCATTCTATGGGGAAGTAGAACCTGACAGGATGCCCATAAGCGATGCTCTAAAGCATCGATGGAATGCCTGGGTACAGGCTCGAGTACTATGCTCAGAGATGGAGGCAGCGGCATTATTTGTTCTAGCTAGCACACTAGGTAAACGTGCTGGTGGCATTATGGTTGCAGGGGGAAGTCATGATGGTCTCGAACCACTCTGTAAAACCGCTGTTGAAAGTATCCGCATGTTGATAGATATTGATTAAGTTTCAGAGGTAAACCGATATATTTGTAAAACTTTGCGCGTATTATGTTTAGTTTGCACAAACTTAAGGAGGAGTAAAGGCAATATGGATTCTGATAGAAAGTGGATGGCAGAAGCAATAGCTGAAGCAAAGAAAAGTCGCGAGGCTGGTGGAATCCCAATAGGTTCTGTTTTAGTTGCACAAGGAAAAATTATAGGAAGAGGACATAATCAGCGTGTACAAAAAAACAACCCAATACTACATGCTGAAATGGTAACATTCCAAAATGCTGGTCGCCTTCGTGCGAATATATACTCCCAATCCACTATGTATACTTCTCTGTCACCATGCACAATGTGCGCTGGCACTATTGTCTTATACAAAATTCCGAGAGTTGTAGTTGGTGAAAACAGAACAGTCAAAGACTTAACCCTTTGTGAAGACTGGCTAGCTAAACAAGGAGTAGAAGTAATTAATCTGGATTTACAAGAATGTGTCGATATCATGAACGATTTCATAAAGGAAAGTCCTGAAATATGGCATGAAGATGTAGGAGTATAGCTACGGAATTATTCAAGGAGGAACAATACTATTTCTTTTGCACGTAACCTAATCGTTAAAGCAGAGCCTTATATGAAATCCCAAGTAAGAAAGCCTTTTCTACTCGGTTTAATTGCAGGTGATTTACCCACTGAATGTTTCCAATATTGGCTCAGAGTCGATTACCCTTATCTGCACAATTTTGTAAAGGTGTGCGCTCTAGGAATGGTGAAAGCCAGCGCATCGGAAGATGTAGATGTCATGTTGTATCACGTAAACAGTGTTCAAGATGAAATGAGAGATCACGAGAAACATGCAAAACAATTGGGTATGTCTATAGAAGATCTATTGTCCTACCCAATGGGGCCACTTAAGTATTCATATACTCGCCATCAACTTGCCAGTGCATATGACGGGTCACTTGGAGATACTCAAGCAGCAATACTAGCTTGTCAATGGGGTTATGGCGAAGCTGTACAAAGACTGCTTGCTGAACACACCTTAGAAGACAACAACCCTTACGCAGAATGGTGGGCATATCACAGTGACCCAGGACATCGTGAAGGCCTTGATAAAGCTTTGGATTTGCTTGACAGACAAGCCGCTAAAAGCACCGAACACCAAAAGCAAATTATGGCGGATATATTTATGACTAGTGTTCAGCATGAAACTATGTTATGGGACGAATATTACAACATGTCACAATGGGAAACTTATCCAACAGAATAATCTCCAGCAGCACAAAAAGTTCGCTAGTTGATTAGCTGCCTCATTCAGGCTTCAGTATTAACACATCTCCACTA
>CAJWIA010000009.1 GCA_913040765.1 uncultured Anaerolineales bacterium
TCGGTTTCGACTTCATCAGTTGATTCTAGATCGGTTTCGACTTCATCAGTTGATTCTAGATCGGTTTCGACTTCATCAGTTGCATCGGCAGATTCCTGATTATCCGTATGCGAATTTGCCAAACTAAGACTAACACGGTGTCTCTGCACGTCCAAACTTACTACTTTCAAACTGATTTCATTGCCCACTACAATATCGGAATCAGCTTCCTCAGATATTTGACTGTTGTGCAATAGTCCCTCGATCCCTTCACCTAGGTCTATAAAAGCACCGAAGTCAAGCACACGGGTTATTTTACCGACTATAGCTTGTCCTGGAGCAAGACGTTCTTCTACAGAATCCCATGGACTAGGTAACAACTGTTTGATACTTAATCCTATGCGTTGTCTCTTGCGGTCAATCTTAATCACCATTACTTTTACTTCTTCTCCAGGCTCAACAATGTTTTTGGGGTGGTCTACTTGTTGCCATGCTAATTCGGATACATGAACTAGTCCATCGGCAGCACCTAAGTCTACAAAAGCCCCAAAATCTCGCACGTTAATAATTGTGCCATCTAAAACTTGTCCTTCGTATAATTCTCCAATTAGCTTGTCTTTCTGCTTTGCGCGAATCGATCGTTGAGCTGCTCGCTGGGACAAGACTAGGCGGTGGCGCTGACGGTCTACTTCTATAACACGGACATCAATGTCTTTGCCCACCATACTCTCTAGGAGTTCTCTGCGTTTTGCTTCAGCTATTCCTCTAGATATTCCAACGACATGTGATGCTGGCACGAATCCTGGTAGGTCAAGGTAGGTTACAATGATACCTCCCCTATTAAAGCTCTCCACAGTCCCTTTCACAATGTCACCTGAACTCAACAGTACTTCAGCATCCTTCCAGGACTGGTGTTGTAGTGCTTGATACACAGACAATATAGGGTATTTGGCTCCATGTCCGTGAACTGTCACTAACACATCAATTTCAGAGCCTACCTCGTACTGGTCGGTAGTTTTTTCGGCTCTCTCTAAGTCAGATGTTGGTACCAAACCTTCTCGTTTTAGACCTAAATCTACTAGTACTCCTTCTGAACTAATTTCTACCACATTTCCTGTGAGCAGTTCTCCCTGTTCAGGTTGCGCTATCTCAATATAAGCTTCAAGCATTGTGGCAAAGTCATTGTCTACAGGGTTGGGTGTTGTTGGGGTCGACATAAATTCCTATACCTTAAAACAAAAACCGGCACCACTCAGGATCAGACAAGATGCCGACGTGCTTTAAATTCGTTACCGCTTTTGCAAAAAAATCTATAGTTATAACAATATTTCTCACTCAATCTAATACTGCAAAAATTCAGAACCACTCTGGTTCACTAATTGCAGATGTGCAATTGGCACCACTCCTTACATAAGTATAGTGGGGCATTATACCCTTGCATTTGAGGCTAGTCAAACCGAAGTTGTTTTCCATAGATGAATCACTGTGGTTCGAAATTTAAATGTATTTCATTGTTTCCACTGGGGATAATCAGCACTCCATTTTCAAGTTTTGTGCCAGAAGGACCCGAAATATCACTTGGTTGATTGGGTAGAGCCCATCTATAACCGTTCGGTGGAGATGCGCCAGATAGTTTCATTGTTATCGTACCATTCCAACCATTTTCGTTTGGATTAATATCGTTGAGCGTAAGAATGTTAAGGTTTCCGTATTGTGTTGGAACATTGTTGAGCATTATTTCACGAGATTCGGTTAACCACCATTCTGGGGCTCCTTGTAACAAAACTAAAGTATCATTACGTTCCGATATTAGCATTTCTCTCACTAGGGTGGCATAGCTCGCCGCGGCCCATGCATGTGGCATGTCACCACCAGAAAAACCCCCATTTAGTGGATTAACCTGTTCTGCCCATGCGTAGGTGCCTGGCAATGTCTGGTTTCGTAATGTCCAACTCAATATTTGGTGCATTATGTCCGTACGGTTTATTTTCAAGTATGCGTGAGCTAGCTCAAGACCGCCGTAGGGCCAGAATTGCCCACCCAAATGGCGAAAACCCCCATTATCTGGTTCTATCCATAGTTTGTGGTATATGTCAAACGACTTAGTAATTAAGTCGATGTTTCTTGGAAGCACTTCGTTAGGCCATAATGCAGGCACTGTCCCGCGCGCCATTGCAGAGCCAGTAGTGGCCTCTACTGCCCCAGGAATATATGCGGGATCTGGTCCCATAACTACTCTAACAGAATCCAATATTGCTGTTCTGAGTGCGTTAGCCTCTGAAATCATCCACATAGCATCATCGTGCTGGTCTAGTTCTTTTGCTATAAAAGCGGCTTGTTCGAGCCCAGTAACTGCCCAGAAGTCGTCCCAATAGTGGTGCCAATCAGCAGGGCCCAAATCCTCTGCACTTTTGCTTGGTGGCAAAAGCCCACTAGTAGCGTTATCTAGGTTTGTGTTTTCTGATATTAAGTTTGAGATGTAGAGCGCAGCCAAACGTATATTTGGATACCATTCTCTGATTTGTATTTCGTTGTTTGTGTAACGGTAATATTGGCAAGCTAAGAATATTGCCTGGCCTTGCGAATCCCATTCATTGTCATCCCATGGAGTATTCTTGCCACGGATAGGTGGTATGCGTCCATCTCTGTCCTGTGACTTGAAAGTTGACGTAACGGTGTTTTGTACAGTTTCTGCGTGACCGAACTGGAGTAAAGCTAGCCCTGTATATGCTGCATCTCTTACCCATACTGCATCATGTGCAAGTGGACCTGGATGAGGACCATCAGGATCTAAGGATAGTAACAGGTACCCTAGGGAGGCGTTTAGACCATTTTGTACTGATGAGTCAGGCAACTCTATAGTTACTTTCCCAGTTTCTTGCTTCCAATGTTCCAAGGCTTTGTTTATTTGTTGTTCGATTGGTAAGTCAACGTCTGGAAAACTCGATCCAGGAGTGTCTGGAAACGCAAAGTGGAAATCTTTAGTCTCACCGGGAGCAAGATCAACAGGATATGACCACATAGCAGCCAAGGACCCATTGGTGAGGTCTCTGACAATTTTGTTAGAAGGCACAGTTCCATTTAAAGCCGCATACATAACTTCGTCTAGATGGGCAGCTCCTCTGTGTTTGGCAGGTATAGCGGCAGTCAAAAAAGGCTTGTTGTTCACCCACATTTTGTTGCTGCGTTGCGTGTTTAATTGACATATAGGTGCAGAGTTAGCGTTTGTTGCGAAGGGTCTGACGGACAACATCATATCTAATTCAACATGACTAGCACTCTGATTAGTAAGAGCTACTTTCCATCTAATAGCTTTGTTTTTCTGATCTCCAAAAAGCGTATTGGTTACGATTACGTTGGCGCTTTGCCATTCCCATGTTGGTATTGGTGAGTGCGAGTCTGATAGAGAAAACTCGATTTGGGTTGGATCAGCATATGTAAGAAGTTCTTCGACTTTGTGATATATCCATATTTCTGTCCTTGGCGCTTTTGCCCAAGGAGACACTGACCCATCAGACGAGACAAGAGCTTCCTCGGAGGCTTGGGAATTCCCTGTCATCGTCCACGAATAAGGCTCGTTTTTTGACCATGCTGGCATTGGCCACTCCGGATGTGTAGATGCTTGCAAGGCAGCGTACTGTAAAGGAGTTATGACTAATCTAAGGTCTTGACCCATGATTATTGGCTGCTTTATACCACCGTAGCCTCCGAGGTCAACAATCCGTATATATATTTGTAGTTTATCAGTAGCTTTCCCATAGTTGCCTAAATCCACCAGTGATGCTTCGGACTCCATATTAGTCAAAGCTTCTACTTTTTTACCGTTAATCCACATTGTCGCAGAGTCGTCAACTTTACCAAAACCTAGGTATGTATTAGGCCAATCGGGCAATGTTATTTCTGTGCTGTACCATGCTACTCCGTCGTAATCAAAACCGCTGGCCTCCCACGGTTCTCCTGGTATTAATGCGACCCACTCATTCTTATCTGCAATATCATGTGGCCATCCTTCTAATAACCCTACGTTATTAGGGTCTAGTCGGAACAACCATCCATCACCAAGATGCTTTGAATTTGTGGTATTTAGTTCACATTCAGTATCAGTAGTTTGGGTAGGGTTAGGTGGAAATGTAGTACAACTGGCTAACATCAACAGCGCAGACAAAAGGAATACACGGAAGCTAAGCCTAATAGGCTTTACAACATGGGAAGGCAATTGTTCTTGGAAACCCAACTTGGTTATATTTATAAAGCTGTCCTGCCTGTATTGTGTTAGGCGCACTATTTAATAGTTACAGGAATGGCTCCGGAGAGAATGTGCCAATTGTTGCCGGGTGGAGTACTGGTCTTACAAGAGTCTGATGTATCTAAACAAACTACCATTTGCAGGTCATATGTACCTGCTGTATCAAAGGACATCCAATCTCTCCAGGAATATTCGGTGCCCGCACCCACTTTGTCCGCATCTCCGTTACCATTGAAATAACGTTTGATGTACGGGTTGGCATAAACTCCCCAAGCACCAAAGCTTTTGTCATCGGCAGAGGCGTTACGTATTCTTAGTTTTAACCAGATTTTCTCATTAACGGCATAACTTGCAGTACACGAGGTGCCCGCAGTGCAAGTTTTTTCTGCCGCGAAGTACGAGCCTTCAATTGGGCTACCTTCAGATGACACAGGAGACAATCTAGATTCACTGACGGTAACAGGTATCGCGTCTGTGAGGATATACCATTTGTCCCCAGGCGCCTTACTAGCCAGGCAGTTAGCTGCATTGTCAAGACATATTCCCATTTGTAAATAATGTAATCCCGGGTTTGCAATACTGACTGGAGTATTGTCCCAGCTGTATTCTGTGTTTGCGCCTATTTGATCAGCTGGGCGGTCTCCGTTGAAAATGTAAAGGAAATTCGGATACAAGTTAGTGTGGACACCCCAGGCACCAAAACTCACATATGAAGTACTGGAATTTACAATTCTCATATCCACATTAATTGTTTCGCCGACTAGGAAACGAGGCGTGCTTATACCAGTAACAAAATAACCATCTAGACTAAATGTTTTGCCAGAAATCGCATCGCTAGATGCAGGGCTGATACTGACTGATGCTTGTGTAGCAGTTGCAGCAACAGTATTGGTAGCAGTGGCCGTTGTGGTAGGAGTAGCAGGAGCCTGTACTATTGGTATGTCGTCTGTTCCACTCTCTACGTACACCCAATCTGCTGAGACCCATACACGATTGCGCGCTCCGTAAGCAATCTGATACCATTTACCATCCTCAGATTTGCCTGTGACTGGAGCCACATATCCAGCAGGTTCACTACCTAGTTTGTCGTAATTAGTCCCTGGCCCAGCTCGTAGGATAACACCGTCTGTGAACTCAAGCGTTTTAGTTCCTGATGCTACCTGATCTGATAACGGGGTTGGTGTTGATTCGGGTGTGGGGGGGAGTGTGAGAGACGGTATTGGGGTGTTAGTAGAGGTGGCTACTTCTTTGGACACTTCATTTGTAGAAATATCATCAGGGGTTACAGTGATTGAATCAAGTGTTGTACTTAATATAGTTGGAACCGAAGCATCAGCTAGTGATTCATCAACAGAGTTAAACTGCTGAAGAGCACTGACAATTAAAGCTATACCACCTATTCCTAGCAGTACAACAGACCCTATTATGAGTATGTTTCCGGTTTGTTTGGAGTTGACCTGTCTAATTGTAAAATCCCCGCTTATTGATTTGCATTTATAAATTTACTGTGTGACATCAGTATATCATGTGAAATTAACGCAATATTACACGATATTAACCGTGATTATAGATGATTTGGTCATCTGTTAGGCAGTTGTTAGTAAACTGTTGATTGTATTTATGTTTGTACTCCCCCAAAACTACTGTAATGATATTGAATACGACCCTGCCTCATTCCAAGAGTATCTTTTCCGCCAGCTAGTTGCCCAGAGGGACTGTGGAAAGTCCAATTAAAAGTCCAAGACGATCCTGTGCCGCGCACCTGATCGATAGCGAAGGTGCCAGCAGGCAGTACCTCGTGGAGTAAATTATGATACCATTTTTTAATGGATTGAATTCCGAGCAAGAGGCGTTGAGCGTTGACATGCCCTGCATTCTCATGATAAAGACTTGCAATAGAATCAATATCCCGATTGTTTAGTGCTTCTATGTAATTGTGAAGAGGATCGTTAGGGACATTTGGTATGGTTGGGGTAGGAGTTACAACGTTAGGCTCCACCATTGTCGATATTGGCCAGTTGAATCTAGCAACCGCATCCCATAGATCGTGGTGTCCTGAACTAGTAGCCCAGTCCCATGAGTAAGTGTTGGCTGCAATCAAGCCTAGCTCTACCGCCTTTTGGTAGAAAACTTCTTGATCTTTTGCAGTTGCAACCCATCCGCCTGCTCCATATGCTGAACCAGTCGGAATGACTGGTCGTTGGTAACCTACGAGTCTTGTATCATCAAACTCTCCAACAGATCTCTCAAGTTGGGCACCAGCATTATGTGCTTGTTCCCAGTAGACTTGTGGCATGTTAAAGTCACATTTTTCTAGAAAAGCTGACCAAGGTAATTCACGATGGTATGTGGGAAACCTATAGGAACTTAATGCAATCGGGTGGTTTGGCAACCCTTGTCTTAGGTCAGCCATAAATTGTCTAGCAGCCGCATCTTTACCGCGCCATTTGTATTCATGCTCTGCGTCTATTACATAAGCATCTAACTGTAGTTCTGTAGTACGTGCAACAGCAACCCTAGCTTCTCCGGACGGATCGTTACCTTTGACATAATGCCATCCCCAGACTTGAATCCCACGATTTTTTAAGGCTTGGGTCACTGAAGGAACAAGGTCGTTATTATTACGATCATACCCGAACGGATATCTGGTGTCCGCGATTTTTATCAGTACATGGGTTAAATTAGCATCCGCTGCTTTTGAGGCTATTGCCTCTGCATCGCCCCCTTCACAATTGAGAATGCGCCAAATAAAAAAACCTTTTCCCTCAACCACCACTTTAACCTCCACACAATTTCAATACGAGTGTTAAAATACATAGGTAGCAATAAGTGTGCCTGAACAATCATAAACAAATACGACAAACATGAAATTCAGCTCATTTTCAAACAAACTGATTAAGGACTTGAACTCGGTAGATTATTCTCTAATAGAGAAAGCTTACAAATTTGCTGATAGAGCGCACAAAGGGCAAACACGTGCTTCCGGCGAGCCATTCATAGAACACAGCATTTCAGTAGCAGCTATTTTGATCGAATTGGGTTTGCCGCCAGCTGTGCTTGCTGCAGCCCTGTTACACGATGTGGTGGAAGACTCGACAGTGTCGCTCAAGTCAATTGAAAAGACGTTTGGACCTGAGGTATGTTTGATGGTTGATGGAGTAACAAAGCTGACTGGGCAGGTGCAAAGACAAGACAGTGGTAACAAATTAGAAACTTCAGAAAGTGAAGATAGAAACACTAGTTATATCTCTGACTACCAAGCTGAAACGATACGAAAAACATTTTTGGCAATGAGTGATGATGTACGAATTGTGATAATCAAACTTGCTGATAGACTGCACAATATGCGAACACTTAATTATTTGCCTCGGGACAGAAGACAGCATATAGCTCAGGAGACACTTGACATTTTTGCGCCATTGGCAAACAGATTAGGTATGTGGCAGATTAAGTGGGAGTTGGAGGACTTAGGTTTTCAGTACGTCAATCCGAAGAAATATAAAGAGATTGCTTTAGCTATAAATCGACATAGAGTTGAACGTGAAAAACGAATTGCTGCGACAGTAGCTCGACTACAAAAGGAACTTAAACAACATGGTATTTCTGCTGAAGTGACTGGACGCCCAAAGCATATTTATTCAATATGGAACAAGATGCAACGCAAGAATATTCCGTTTGACAAAATTCATGACGTACGTGCTGTCAGAGTACTTGTCAAGGAAAGAGGCGAATCTGCGGAGGATACTATAGTAAGTCTAGAAAAAAAAGAACAACAAGCTATTGCAGATTGTTACCAGATTTTGGGGATTGTTCATCATCTTTGGAATCCTATACCCGGGGAATTTGATGATTATGTTGCAACACCTAAAGATAATTTTTATCAGTCGCTTCATACTACTGTTGTTAACGATGAAGGTAATCCTTTAGAAGTACAGATACGTACCGAACTTATGCATGAGGGTGCAGAATATGGAATAGCGTCACACTGGAGATATAAAGAGGATGGTAAGCGAAAGCAGGACAAGTCTTTTGATCGACGGATAAATTGGTTGCGTTCTATGATGGACTGGCGACAGGAATTGACTGATGGTCACGAATTTGTCGATGCTCTTAAATCAGACTTGTTTCCTGACAGAGTGCTAGCGTTTACTCCTCGTGGAGACATTATAGATCTTCCAACTGGTGCAACGCCTATAGACTTTGCTTATCATATCCACACATCGGTGGGTGAGCGTTGCCGAGGTGCTAAGGTTAATGGAAGTCTGGTTCCTTTGAATCACCTATTAGAGTCGGGAGATCAAGTAGAAGTATTAACATCTAAAACAGGAGGCCCTAGTCGTGACTGGTTGAATACCGATCTCGGTTATGTGCGTTCTGCCCGTGCTCGTGAAAAGATAAGGTCTTGGTTCAAACGACAGGCACGTAAGGAGAACATTGCTACAGGCAGGTCTGTTGTTGAGCGTGAACTAAAAAGATTGAGTATTAAAGGATATTCAATGGAAAAGACCGCAGCAATTTTTGGGTACAAAGTCCCTGAAGATTTTTTCGCTGCGGTTGGTTATGGTGACATACATGGCCAAACTGTGATAAACCGCATTGTAGAATTATTACATGGTGTGTCAGAACAGGAAGCTGAAGGCTTGCCACCACCGGAAGATGCAAAACAGGACTTGCAGATTGAGGCTCCGGAGGTTAGTGTTTCTGGTACCAGAGGATTACTAACTCGTTTAGCATTATGCTGTCATCCAGTTCCAGGAGACGAAATCGTAGGTTACACTACTCGTGTGCGTGGAGTCACTATACATCGCAAAGATTGCCCTAATATACTTCGGATACGTGAACGTGATCGTTTGATTAGTGTGGAGTGGAGAGCAAAGCCTGACAAGGTATACCCTGTGACCGTACGTATAGAGGCTTTTGACCGTGAGGGTCTAATGCGGGATATATCCACTGTTGTAGCCGACGAACATGTGAATATGGGAGACGTATCAACACTTAGTAAAGATCATGAAGTTCATGTGAACGTAACGTTGGAGGTGTCTGATCTAAGTCAGCTTAGTAGGGTGCTTAGTAGAGTAGAAGAATTGACTAATGTGACTATGGTACAACGGTATAGACCTGGTTGACACAAATAATTACACCATTTATATGTTGCGCACAAAAGAGTCGGTCATACGCACTACTCGCGACAGAGGTTTTACGTCGTGTACGCGCACCATATCAGCTCCCCGAGTTATTCCTACTGAAATTGCTGCGGCTGTGCCTTCGAGCCTTTCTTCCACAGGTAAGTTCAGGGTGTATCCTATAAATGATTTCCTGGAAGGCCCAATTAATATTGGGTAGCCAATCTTTGTAAAGTAATTAAGCTCGTTAATAATCCTTATGTTTTGACTTACACTTTTTCCGAAACCTATCCCGGGATCGATTATTATATTAGCTCTGTCTATATTGGCGTTGCGGGCTATAGAAACTGACATTTCCAAATCCGATTTTATACTTGGCATAAAGTTATCATACAACGTGCTCTTATATCGACTGCCGAGCATCTCGTTACTTTCTGTGTCAAGCGATTGACTGCTGTTGTGCATCAAGATGACTGCTGATCCGTGCTTTGATATAATATTGGCTAGTTCTATGTCCTGACGCAGTCCCCATATGTCATTCACAATCGATGCTCCTGCAGTAAGTGCCGCATCAGCCACGATTGATTTGCTAGTGTCTACGGAAATTGGTATTGAAAAGTTTTCAGCTAAAGCTTGAACAACTGGTACGACCCTGTCTAATTCTTGCCCTACTGTAATAGGCCTATTTCCAGGCCGTGTGCTCTCACCACCTACATCTATCACATGTGCACCGGCTTCAACAAATTTTGTGGCTAGCTCTAATGCACGAGTCACTAATTCGTTCTTTTGACCTAAACCATCTCCGGAGAAAGAATCAGGGGTTACATTGATAACACCCATTAGGTATGTTTGCGTGCCCCACACAAAGTGGTTTGGAAGATACATTTCTAGAGGTTGGGTTAACCAGGCGAGGATTTGGTTTTTGCTGATGCTTTTACAAAGGCTGAAAACAGTGGGTGTGGGCGATTAGGGCGAGAAATGAACTCAGGATGGAACTGACTACCTAGCATGAAGGGGTGATTACTAAGTTCGGCGATCTCTACTAGTTCTTCGTTTGGTGAAAGCCCTGAGAACACCATACCATTTTCAGTGAAAATTTGGCGATACTCATTATTGAATTCGAATCGGTGACGATGACGCTCGCTGACATGTGAGTTGTCTGGTTTGCCATATGCTTCCGAAGCACGAGTGCCAGGTACTAGCATACATGGATATACACCCAAACGCATGGTTCCACCCATTTCCCTAATATTACGTTGGTTTGGCATTAGATCAATAATTGGATTAGAAGTGTCTCTGTTAAATTCTGTTGAGTTGGCATCATTTGTGCCCAACATAAACCTAGCAAATTCTATACACATTACCTGCATCCCTAGACACAGACCGAAGTATGGAACCTTGTTTGTTCTCGCCCATTGGGCAGCTATGATTTTTCCTTCTACTCCACGTTCTCCAAACCCACCGGGCACAATTACCCCATCGCATATTTGAAGCAAGTTTTGAGAGTTGTTCACTTCAAGAGTGCTAGATTGTATCCAAGTGATTTCTATGTTGTGTCCCTGCTCTGAACCAGCATGGCGTAATGCCTCTTTAATACTAATATAGGCATCTTCAAGCTCTATATATTTCCCAACTATAGCTATCTGCAATGTGTCTGCCTGGCTGTAAACTGACTTTATCAACTTGTTCCACTCTGACCAATCTGGAGGTTTGTGTTTGTCATGAAGCTGGAGTTTGTCAACCAAATAAGCACCAAGATTTCTTTTCTCCAGTAATAGAGGTACTTCATAAGTAGTATTTGTTGTTGTAAGAGGTATAACAGCTTGCTCTGGCACGTCACAAAAAAGCGCAATTTTAGTGCACAATTCTTGATCTATATCGTAATCTGCACGTGCTACGATTACATCAGGTGAAATACCGATAGATCGCAACTCTCTAACTGAATGTTGAGTGGGTTTTGTTTTTAATTCGCCCGTGGCTCCTATGTGAGGCAGCCAGGTGACATGTACGTAAACCGCATTATCACTTCCAAGTTCGGCACGTAGCTGCCTTAGAGCCTCCAAGAAAGGTAGACTTTCAATATCACCAATAGTACCACCTACCTCTACTATTATGATGTCTGCTCCAGTTGCGATGGGAACTTGTTTGATATGGCGTTTGATTTCGTTGGTGATGTGAGGAATTACCTGAATAGTGCCTCCTAGGTAATCACCTCGGCGCTCTGCTGTGATGATATCAGAATAGAGCTGTCCTGTAGTAACATTACAAACACTCTGGAGATTAATATCTATGAATCGTTCGTAGTGTCCTAGATCCAAGTCAGTCTCCGCACCATCATTGGTTACGAAAACTTCGCCATGCTGATAAGGTGACATAGTTCCAGGGTCTACGTTAAGATAAGGGTCTAGCTTTTGTACTGATATTTGCAACCCTCTTTCTTTTAGCATACGGCCCATAGCTGCTGCTACAATGCCTTTGCCTACAGAGCTTACTACTCCACCAGTAACAAAAATGTATTTAGTCACCTAGCACCTGTATATAGTAATAGCACAATCAAAAGGGAGGGTCACTTGTTGGGTGCCCTCCCTTTTGAGTCGACATATGTAGTGAAATATTCTTGCAAGATGCCATCAATCATTATTGGATAATATAACGACAACACGAATGGTATTTAATGTTGACAATTGTTGCAGAATTCGAAGAGACTTAATTGTTTTGTATCTGCACATATCCTTTTGACCTAACTAGCATTTTCCAACATAGATTCTATTTTACTTGTATAAGTTGTAGCTGTTCCAGCACCCACTACTCGATCTACCTCTTGCCCTTGTTTTATAAAAATCATTGTGGGTATACCCTGTATACCATACTTCATTGCCAAATCGGAGTTCTCGTCAGTGTTTATTTTAGCTATAGTTACTTTTCCAGAGTATTGTGTAGCTAGATCATCAAGTATTGGGGCTACTATTTTACATGGTCCGCACCATGGAGCCCAAAAGTCTAACATTACGGGTTTATCCGACTGTAATATAGCTTTCTCAAATGTTTTGCCATCTACTTCAATTGGTGCTGTCATTGTTTAAAGCAACCTCCATATTGTTTGTATAGCTAATATCCTGAAGTGTCCTGATCGTATCCCTTAACTGAAAACATCGATATTCATTAGAATTAAGAGTATGGCTATTGTTGCAAACGGCAGCAATAGGCCAACTATTGAGTTTATCAGACGGTTGTTGCTTTTTGTAACAAATTTTCCAATAGTGTTTAAGTGACCTACTGACCCAAATATTCCACCAAGGGCAACACCCCACAATATAGCACCACCCCAACCACCAATGGTGTTTCTAATCTCTGGCCAGAAATTAGCTGTCATAAGAGTACCAACCAATCCTATAACTATACCTATGAACTGATTAATTCGCAAATGTGAGCGATTCATAAACAATTAGTTAGTGGTTTCATAGTCAGATTAACAATATTACATGTATAGAAACTTGCTCACAAAGTTTTTTGCTACTGCAACAATTTACTGTTTGTATGTTGCAAGTGTAAAGTATATGAGCACCCACAGTGCATGTCAACGTGTTTGAAAATTAACAAGGTTGCTCATGATATACTCAAGCGATATCTTGCAAACACTATGAAGCGCCGACCTAATACGACACTACTTGAATGGACTTCTATATTGTTGATACTTGCGTCGGTGTTGGCGCTAGTACTGCAACTAGTATCTTATCAAAATATTAGATCCGACCTCCAATTTGGGATGACTATAGCCGACGTACCAGTGGGCGGTATGTCACTAGGTGATGCTGAGGATACTTTGACTCGGGTATATTCAACCCCTGTAGAATTGCATTTTCTTGACGAAGTATTCTATTTAGAGCCTGCAGAAATTAGCTTTCGTCTAGAAGCCGAATCTATGCTGGCAATTGCTGATACATATAGGACTGATACCAGTTTTTGGTCTAGCTACTGGGATTATTTGTGGCGACGTACTAGTGACCCAGCTGTTGTCCCAATAGTTGCTGAATATTCCAGTTCCCAGCTCCGTAATTTCTTGGTTGATCTAGCTGCACGTTATGATTTACAACCTACACCTCCGAAATTGAATGCTCAATCTCTGGTTATAGTGCCTGGGTCACCAGGATACAGTCTGGACATAGAATCTTCTATGACAATAATTGATATGGCCTTACGAGTACCAACAAATAGGCGAGTGTTGTTGACTGTACAGGACAGCTTGATCGATACTCCTACTATAAATGCTCTAGGGAATTTAATTGATAGTTATATCAAACAGCTCGATTTTAGTGGAATAGTTAGTGTAGAGGTTGTTGATTTACTTAGTGGTGAGCAACTCAGTATTAATAAAGGAGTAGCCTATGCAGGTCTTAGTATTATGAAGATACCAATAATATTGGAAACTTATAGAGTGCTTGAGACTGATCCTTTGGAAGAAACCGCTAAATTGATTGAGGGTTCAATAGTAGAGTCATCTAATTTGCATGCTAATATTTTACTTGGCCAGCTTGGCAGCGGAGACAAGATTGTTGGCGCATCTGTGTTGACTTCGAACATGCAACTTTTAGGATTACAGAATACTTTTATGGCTGGTTATTTTGATCAAGAAGGAGGAGTTCCACCAGTGGTTCAAACTACTGCAAATCGACGCACTGATGTTGATACTGACCCAGATGCATTTATGCAGACTACACCAGACGATATGGCAAGTTTGCTTACTATGTTGTATCAATGCAGCCGGGATGGTGGAGGAGCAATATCAGTAGTGTTTGTAGATAAAATCACTCAACGTGAGTGTCAGTCGATTATAAATTTGCTCAGCCGAAACAAAATTGCTACCCTGATAGAGGCAGGGGTGCCAGAAGGCGTATCCGTAGCTCACAAACATGGGTTTGGCGATGGAGATACTATAGGAGATGCTGGTATCGTATTTTCCCCCGGAGGAGATTATGTAGTAGTTGTTTATATTTGGCAGGCGGAGTATCTTGAATGGGAAAATAGTGCCCCTATGGTTGCAAGTATTTCGCGAATGATATTTAACTACTTTAATTCTTGAGAAATTCGAGTTATTGCTAGAGATAAGCCTATCAGGACCCAGAAACAAGTTTGAGAAGACTGAAAATCCAGATTGACAAAATAGTGGTCAAAAACACCAACGATTGTAGTAGCTACAAGAGCTCCATATATACCCAGCCATTGAGAAGATAAACTCTTGTTTGTGAGTGAAACTAGTCTATGTTTTATACCCCAGACAAATACTGTGGTAATCACTATCAGAAAACTACTAAAACCTATTAATCCTACTTGCTCTGCTAGCAGCAAATAAGCACTTGATACTCCCAAATATATATCTATATCAGGTGTGCCTCCAAAACCTACTCCGAAAGTAGGATAGCGGCCTATAAGAACAAAGGCATCTTTGTATTCACCTAATCGCATACTAGTGGCTAAATCTTGGCCTTTGATAGCATCTGTGAAATGGGATACATACTGTTGTGACAAAGGCAGAAATAATACCAGCAGCAACATAGCAGCTATTATCCACAATGTTTTTCGTTTCCTTATGATAGCAACAAATATCATTGATGCTAACAGAGCAGACATCGCAGTACGTGAATAAGTGAGAACAAGAGAAGTTATTGTCACTATGAGCATTAATACAACTGTTAAGCGTTGCTTGAAAATAGGGTTCTTTGTACTTATTTGGGGTACAAGTAGAGCGGCTACAATTGCTAAAAGCCCACCAAATATATTAGGGTCTACAGAGGTACCGATAGCTCGGAGGGGGTTTGCAGGGTTGTCCTCAATATAGCGCAACACGTCACCACTAGGATAGTTGAAGACACTAAGATAATTCAAGCTTAGTTCAGACAGGTTGGGAGGAGCAATGTATAGGGCAATACCTAGTATCGCTGCAGCAAAACCCGATACTATTATTGTCTTTATTATACGAGTGAGGATGAGTCTATTGTGTACTTGATCTACTATGATTAAAGCCAGTGATATGTTTAATATATAACCCACGAATTTACGCAACAAGTTAGGATTGATTGATGTATTGCTCGTACCCAAAATGAAAGACAAGATTGACAACAGAATAAATATGATAATTGGTATATGAGCTGGAGTAGAAACAAGAGGTTGTCGATTTGATTTTAAACGTTGCGTGAAAAAAACCAAATAGATGGTTGCAATAGTAATATCCAAAAATGTGGGAGTCAATATAAACTTAAATGGCATTGTGCCGAATGGGATGAGAGAGAAAATTACAATAGTGGACCAAAGTGCAAGCTCTGACTGAATTAATGCCCAGATTATAAATGTTGCAGATAGTAGGGCTCCACTTGCTATCCAAGCACCTGTCAAGCTGAGTAGCGCACCAAAGGTTGTTGATAATAAAGCTATTGCTGCTCCCACTATGGTGGACGAACTATCATCAGACTTTTTGAAAGCGTCAATCATTTTTATCGCCTTGCTTCCAGAAGCATAGAGATAATGTCAATACTAAACCGATTATGCTTGCTATTAATCCTTGTCTTAGTAATAAGGGGTCATACTCTAGAGTTACGTTTTGTGGTCCTGAGTTTTGTAAATGTACGCCTTGTATATAGCCATTGATCATTTTGCTGGGTACTTTGACATTATCAGTTTCTGCAGTCCAACCAGGATACCATGCCTCACTGACTACTAGGAGAGATTCGTCTTCGTTGTTCACTTCTAGTTCAATATAACCGGGTCTATCCGATACGATTTTGATGTCCCCTCCCGCCGAGTGTATTGTTTCATCCGATGATAGTGTTAGTGCATCTTTGTGAGGTTCAAAATCATCAGATTGTATAATTTGCCACATATCAGATGCTGATGTAAGACTATATGTTGTCTCTGCTAGCCATGCTCTTTGGGCTTTCCAAGGAAGTCGGTATACTTTGGCGTCGCCAGATGGTGCCATGCCTTGATAAATTGGCGTAGCTGATAAAAGCAGACCCTCCCGGGTCATTGGTTGCA
>CAJWIA010000010.1 GCA_913040765.1 uncultured Anaerolineales bacterium
TTTTCAGTCAATCATCGGCCAAGAAACACGAGTTCAAATTATAGAGGCGGAAAACATGCTACCAGATGTAATAATTGCATGTGTTGGCGGAGGGTCAAATGCCATTGGCATTTTTTCTGAGTTCATTAATGAGAAAAACGTATCCCTTATCGGTGTAGAGGCTGGAGGTCTAGATATTTCAGGAGGAAAACATGCAGCACGGTTTGCAGACACTTCTATTGGAAGACCAGGTGTATTACATGGATGCTACACCTATGTCCTACAAAACGAAGATGGTCAAATAGCACTTACACACAGCGTGAGCGCAGGTCTGGATTATGCAGCAATTGGCCCTGAACATACATATTTGCGCGAACAGAAAAGAGCAGTCTACACTCATGCTTCTGATGCAGAAGCACTCCACGCCTTTCAACTATTGTGTGAACAGGAGGGAGTAATTCCTGCTTTAGAATCATCACATGCAATAGCAGAAGCAATCAAGTTAGCCCCTACTATGAGCCCAGAAACTACTATAGTGGTCAATTTGTCTGGTCGTGGAGACAAAGATCTAGACACTGTATTAAATGAAATAGACCTTGAACAATAATGACAATACCTAAAGAACAAGTCACACAAGCTTTTAAACATGGTCATACAGCCTTTATGCCCTATTTTACATTAGGGTATCCTGACTATGAAACTTCACTTGAAATAATACAGTCCTGTGCTGAAGCTGGTGCAGATTTGATGGAATTAGGTATGCCTTTCTCGGATCCATTAGCTGATGGTCCAACTATACAAAATAGCACCCAAGTTGCCCTCAAAAATGGGGTGGACATAGAACAATGTTTACAGGCTGTTACTGACCTACGTAAACGTGGCATCACTATACCACTCATGCTGATGGGTTACTATAACCCTGTCTTAAACTATGGCGAGCAACGATTTGTAGAGCAAGCTGAAGCATCTGGAGCGAATGGTTTTATAATTCCTGATTTACCTCCGGAGGAAGGTGCTTCATTTGAAATTCATTGTACAAACAACCAGTTAGCTCTCTCATACTTACTAGCACCAACCAGTACCGAAGAACGCATAAAACTAGTCGCTAAAAAGGCAAGTGGTTTTGTATATTTAGTTTCGTTAACAGGAGTTACCGGTGCCCGACTTGATCTGCCAAATTATTTGCAAGACTTTGTTGCAAGAGTTCGTCGTCACGTAACAGACCCATTAGCTATTGGTTTCGGAATAAGCACTCCTAACCAAGCGCAAGAGGTGGGCAAATTAGTAGAAGGAGTAATTGTAGGCAGCAAATTGATAAACATCGCAGGGGATTCTGACAATCCTGCTGAAGCATGCGGACAATTTGTTGCTGACATGACCGCAGCACTTAAGCAAGACAGTTAATATACTTTAATTTTCAGCAAGTAAGCCGATCAGTAATACTATTCCTTTCCAGACAAATTCGCATCAATCTCTGTAGTCAATTCTCGGAACACATCTGTTCCAATGATGCCATCATGCCTTAAAGTACGTAGCGTTCCTCGTTTAACTTGCAAAACCTCCTTGCGCACAATTTCTAATTCATCATCACGGATGTCTGGCAGCATAGTAAGAGCCTCCCCCACTTCTCCGGAAAATTGGCTAATATCTGCTTGTATCTCTGGTAGTACTACCTCATAGTTTTCTTTAGTGAGCAAACCTTGCTTATATTGAGTTTGTAGAAACTGCTCAGATGCTTTGGCAGCAGCTAGTCGAGCACGTCTTCGTTCATACTCAATAAGATTTTTTCCGCTACTCAAAAGACCCAATCGCCTGAGCAATGCAGGAAGAGTAGTAGCCTGGACTCCAAGTGTAAAAAGCACGACGCCAAATGTCATAACTAACACTTCATCATAACCAACTAGGTTGGATGGCAAGGTCAATGCCAATGCTAAAGCAATGCCTCCACGTAGTCCACCCCAAACCAATACTGATTGCCATGTGAATGGGGTCCGATTGGGAGCAAATCTATTAAGTAGGGGACTAAAACCGAATACCGTGATCATGCGAGCAAGCAAAGTAACGATAATAGCAACTCCAATTAACGAAATACTATCAAACAACTTATCCAAATCAACTTGCAAACCTATCAATAGAAAAACAAATGTGTTTGCTAGAAAAGCCATGAACTCCCATATATGTATTAAGACATTTCGTGTAGTATGACTCATTCCGTAACGTCTTCCGCTGTTACCAATTAACAAACCAGATGCTAATACAGCTAATACTCCACTAGCATGGACCTGCTCCGCTAACAAATAAGATCCGTATGCCAGCACAGCACTAAGCACTGTTTCTACAAGATAATCATCAATTTGTCTAATCAAGCGGTAGGCAACATACCCTAGTGCAAACCCTACAAATAAGCCTACTCCTGATACGCGCACAAACTCTACAATGCCTTGGGAAAAACTGAATCCCACAGGATTTAGTGCAAATTCCAATAACAAAGTGAAAACCACTATTGCAGTTGCATCATTAAGTAGACTCTCCCCTTCCATAAGCAACCCAAGACGCTTTGGTAATCCTAATTCTCTAAAAATAGCAGTGACTGCAACAGGATCTGTAGCGGCAATAAGTGCACCAAACACCAGCATAGTAATTAGTGGCAAACCAGTTACAGTGGCAAGCAACCATCCTACAAGTACTGTTGTTACCAATACTCCTGGAATTGCGAACACAAGCATAGACAACAGATTGTTCCTAAATTCAGATAACTCAATATGTAAGGCTGCTTCGAACACCAAAGGTGGTAACAATATTAGCAAAATTAATTCACGTGCTAGTGCTGGAGTTAGCTCTGGTTTCTGGGGCATCAACATTGTAATCAAAACGCCAACAATTACCAACCCCACTGTGTAAGGAAATCGAACAAGTTTTGTAAACCACGCCACTAAGGCAGCAATCAACAACAATGCAGCAACAATTAGTTCAGTATTTATTAGTTCGGTTTGCATATATATGCTTTCACATAGATCATTGCAGTGTAAATCAATGTTTTAGTTTGTTAGTCTTAGATATCAGGAAAGTACTGTCTCTCTTAGCATCGAAGCAACCATCGTGCTGCGTCGTTTGACAATTAATACTGGACAATGGGCTCTATCTGCAATTTGCTCAGACACGTTTCCCACAAGGATATTGCGGAACAAACGCTCTTTTGTAGCTCCAATCACAATCATATCGCAATCCTCAGAAACCTCCAAAATACCTGCAGCAGGACTATCAGATGTTAGGATACGTTTTTCAATCAATTCGTACCTGCGCCCTTCAGTTGCCCGTCGAAAGGCATTCTGAGCACGTGCCTCGGCACCCTTAGGATTGGTCCTGGACAGAGATATATGTAGTAAGACAACTTTCGTAGACTCTGGTGTATTGCGAGCCAGTGCAATAGCTAAACTAACGGCCAATCTACTATTTGGACCACCTGCTACTGGAACCAAAATCGATTGTAATTCCTCATAAGGACGATGCCGCAAAATTGCAATATCAGTTGGAGGGTTAGAAGCAATACGATCAATTACAGAGCCGAACATCTGATCACGCGAACCGGTAGAACCGGGCCATCCGAATAATGCGACATCACTTTTGTTCTCTTGTACAGTTTTTAGAATCGCATCAGATATAGAGCGACCTAGTCTTATCATAGAATGCACAGGTACATCTAATACTCTGGATTGCTCAATTACTTTGTCAATATATGGTCGACGCTCACGCAAAAACAAGCGTCCATCATTTAATTGAAGTTGTCTAGGAACCTTGACAACATGTAGTGCTAGAACTTCTCCATCATGCTCCTTAGCCAGTATACTCCCCAATCTGCCTAGTATCTGTGCTTGATGCAGATCAGATACCGGGAGCAGCACAGAATAATCTACTGAGGTCAGTGCTTCCTCATGCAAAACATCATTAGGCCTCTCCTGCTCTTCTTTCTTACTGAAATATCCCCAATACAAAAGCAGCCCAACACCGATCCAGCCAACACTTAACAGCCCCACTTGACCTAACTTAAATGCTAGAAATATGGCCATAGCTAGATTACTGATAATACCAATAACAGCTGGCCACGGAAACAAAGGTACCTTAAATCCACGCTCCAAATCTGGTCGGCGACGTCGTAAAGTCATAACTGCAATATTTACCTGAGTAAACAACAACAAGAACATTACGTTAGCAGCAGCAGCTACCTGGTCTATCGGCAAGGTAAATCCCATTACTACAACTAGTATAGAAGATAAAAATATTGCCCAATATGGAGTGTGCATATGAGGATGAATATATGCAAAAGCCGACGGTAAATTCCGCTCTCTACCCATAGCAAAAGATACTCTTGAAGATGAATAAATAGTCGCATTTAAGGCGGACATTGTTGAAGCAAGGCCACTAATCAAAATCAGCATGCCTCCCATTGGTATAAATTGCTCTGCAGCACGCACTATAGCCACCTCTTTGGCTTGCGCTAGATATTGCCAGACTGCAGAACCAGGAGGTGGAGTCACCGCTCCAATCACTACAAAACCTATTAGAATATAAATGATGACCACTGCACCTATTGAATAGAAAATTGCACGTGGAATGTTACGTTTCGGATTTTTTACCTCCTCTCCACTTTGGGCAATGATTTCATATCCCTCAAACGCAATGAATGTCATACCCATAGCTACAAACACACCGCCAATACCATTCGGTAGCATGCCTGCTGAAAAATTGTCGGACCAATTCGGATTATTGTACATCGCATACAATCCAAAACCAATGAAAATGGATAGGATTACTACTTTTGCAATGGTAACTATACTTCCTATCAATCCAGCTTCACTTGCACCACGTGAGTTGATATACGCAAAAAGACCAACCACTATAAGCATAAATACTAAAGAAAGTTGGTGTTCAGACAAAGGAAGCGGTACACCTGTTATGATCCACAATTCAGTTGCCAATCTACCAAAACCTAACCCATACAAAGCACACGCAACAATGTAAGCAAACCAATTCATCCAACCTGCCAAGAATCCTTGAGTTCCTCCTAAACCTTCCTTCACCCATAGGAATCCTCCACCAGCAGCGGGAATTGATGACCCTAATTCAGCATACGACAAGGCTGTAAATGTTGTTACAATGCCATTTAAGAGAAATGCAATTGGCAACGAAGGACCTGCATATCCAGCTGCTATCCCAATTAATACAAAAATCCCAGCCCCAATCATGGCTCCAATACCAATCATGGTGATATCCATGAGACCAAGTGTGCGACTCAGAGTTATCTCTTGAGAATTAGAATTTTTGCCATCCATAAAATCATCTCCAATTCTACACAAAATTTCTAGCCTAGCTAATCTAATGTAGGAAAGCTGTTAATACTAGCACAATAGCAACAAACAAGCTCATCAATTTGAGTAATTTTTCAAGTCAATCTTACGCCATGTTTCTGGGACAAAACACTTATAAAACAGTCAATCTCATCTTTGCGAGTACTATCCGACCACCCTAATTCATCTCCCACCACATGCGAAAGTTCGACAATCAATCCAAGACTAATTTCACCTAAAATTGCCATAAGTGTACGCCTCAATATTAAGTCTGCTAAATGCATAATATATTCACATCTTGTCAGAAAAACTATTTCTCCATGCGAATAACCTGAATGATTGTCAAGACAAGAATCATTGTCACCAATTTCTCTACAAATGAAGCTTGCAACATATGCTGCTCTAGATCCATAACGATCGAATAACTCCTTCGCTCTATTAGAGTCAAAGCCAGTCTTCAATATTATGCTATCCAAAAACAACTTCTCTTCTTCTATATTTTTAGGGTAATCCTTACCACCACCAATTGACAAATTACACGTGCTATGCTGACGAGTCCTACCTAATACATGTAAAGTTTGATCAGTGACCTTTTCTGCCAAAGATCGAAATGTGGTCCATTTACCTCCTGCCAGTGTGTAAATTGGATAGTCAACACCATCCCCAGGTGTCAGCAAGAGTACTCTATGGTCCCGACTAACATTGCCACGATCACTCGATTGACTAAATATAAGCGGTCTTACGCCACTAAATGAGAAAACAATCTGATCCCTGCTCACATTTGCTTGTGGAAACATTTTCATAATCATTGCAATGAAGTAATCTACCTCTTCCGCCGTACAGCACACTTGATTAGGATCATCACATTCTAATTCCGACGTACCTACTAATATCTTATCCACAATAGGACATATCAATACTATACGTCCATCATCGTTCTCAAAAAAGAATTCATGATCACCTATAACAGATCGTAAGTTTTTATTATCGATTACTATGTGAGAACCTTTACTACCACTAACAAATGTAGTGTCTCGTTTCAGCGATTTATTGACTTGATCTATCCATGGTCCAGCTGCATTAACAACCAATTTTGGCTGCACTGTATATATCTCGCCGGTCAACTCATCCCGCAAACTAACAACCTCTCCAGATGCTCCCAAAGCCGACATATAATTAGCAGCTTGAGCATGATCACCCATTTCTAATGCATCGCAAATTAATTCTATACAGACCCTTTCAGGAGTCGATATAGAGGCATCATAATAGGTAGCCGTACAAATCACACTAGGGTTAAGTAAAGGAAATTGCACCAAGGAATCCGATTTTGACATAAAACTATGTCGAGGTATAGTTGCGGTAGCACGAGTGAATGAATCGTATAATGACAAACCAATTTTTATCAATATAGCACCACGCTCAACTGTTTTGTTTATCAAACCGAGAAACTTTAAAAGCGCATTTAGCAAACCTGAGTACATTTTAAATATTGGAATGGTTGTAGGTAAAGGCTGCACGTAATGAGGAGCATTTTCAATTAACAAGTTACGCTCACGGATAGCCTCTCGAACTAACCTGAAATCACCGTTCTCCAAATAACGTAAGCCACCATGAGCCATATGTGAAGTTGCTGCACTTGTGCCTGAAGAAAAATCTGCTTTATCAACTAACAATACATCTATACCTTGTAAAGCCAAATCACGAAAAACACCAGCACCATTTATGCCGCCACCTATAACAAGTACAGAAACAGAAGAATTACTTCGCAGAAATTCTATGGCTGTATGCCTAGAGTTCATACTGTTCTTAGCAATAACTAATCATTCCCTTCAAGAAAACCGTTGGAACAGAGGTGGAATTATTCAGCGTTCTATTTCAGTCGCAATAAGATTGTCCCAATTCACTCTTAACTCTTCAGATTCAACTGATTGTGCATAAATTCCAAATTCTCCAGAAACAACTTTCCCTAAATCTTTCGAGGCTTGTGTATAAACCTCGACACCATCAACATACAAGGTAAAGCTATCGCTCCTCACGAGAATCCCAAGACGATAAGTGCCGGGTCCCGGTGGTACGACATCCGAAACTGCTATGCGCAAGGAATCGGTAAAACCATCGACCCTCCTGATCAATCTATAATGCCCTATGCATGTTATAGTAGCCGCAAAATACTCATCTATATCTAGGCTTGCTTTAAAAACCAATCCGTAAAAATCATTTCCTGTACAATCGTCCACTATAACATCACCTTCATAGTAATAATCACGTCCCACCATATCTAATTGTGGCGCTGCTGAAGAATAAAATCGATTGCCACGACTCTTTGTGATAAGCCTGAAAACACCATCCTCTATTGCTGAATAAAAATTCTTCGAATCTTCGGTTCCCCAATCTGTAAACCTTAGTGGTTCAAATTCCTCCTTCCAAAGCACGGCTTTCGGAACAACATTCTGACCAATGTTACGTACACTTTCTGGAATTGGAATAGTCTTTGTAGGGGTGGGTAGTTGAGTTGCAGTAGCACTCGGAGTTGGGGTTGCTGTAGGAATTGTTACAACCTCAGTGGTTGGGATCACTGGCTCTATTTCCGCGACAGTTTGTGTACTTTCAGAAGTAGCTTCAATTACAGATGATGGTTCGACAACCATCGCAGTTAACGTTGGTTGAATTTTTGCCATTTGACTTGGTACCGCTGTTACTGTTGGTCCTACTATTGTAGATACACCGACAACTTGTAATTCACCCTCTTGTGTATTGTCTACAAACAGTTGCTCATCTACTTGTCGATCTAATCCAATTGATAATAACTCCATTGGATTTAAATTTACTTCACTTAGCAAGTCACCCAACAAGCCATAAGTTTGGAACACGCCTAGAATGATGCCAGCAATTGCCACTGCAGCAAGTAAATTCCATCGTCTTTTACGTCTATAAGGTCTGATAGCAATATTAACGGGTTGCCAATTAGACCGTGAGTCCCTGTTTACTATTTTTACAGAGTCCAAAGATACTCTTTCTTCTGTTTCCAAGTCAACACTAACCTGACCACCATCTATAATTGGCGGGCCAATTAGTTCCTGCACTGTATTGACCTCCACAGGATCGGAATCCTTTGATATAACATTCGAATCGGCAGAAACAGTTGTTAAAGTATTGCTACCTCCCTCAAAAGATGGCATTTCGGGAATTTCTTCTAACCCAGCTGCGGATGGATTATATTGATTTGCCAAACTAGCCTTTGGTTGTTGTTTTTCCGATATATCTGATGAAATACGATCAATTGGGACACGTAAATATTTTCGTAATACTGAATACAACTTTTGACCTATTCCGGTAACATTCTGCAAATCTGGTAAGCGACCATATGGCCTGCCCGCCACGATAGTCTCTGCCAACGCAAGTCCAATTCGTGGCACACCTTGTAATTCCTCTACTGAAGCCTTATTTACATCTATTTTGCCCGACATCACCAAGGAGGATGAAGAAGAAACATTACCGCTTCTATGCGATTCTTTTGATACACTATCTGCGGAAACACGTAAATAACCCTTTAGTACAATGTAAAGCTTTTCGCCAACACCAGATACCAACTTGAGCTCAGCAAGACGCGCATATGGACGAGCAGCAATTATTTCACTAGCAAGGGCTGGACCTACTTGAGGCACCTGGGTTAGAGCACTCAATGAGGAACTGTTGATATCAATCTTGCGTGATCTAGGAGTCATCAGAATATATTTGACTGTCCCAAGAGTTTACCAAGGCAAAGTAATACTAATATACCCATAATTCTTTAATAATAATAGCCCAATAATTATTGCAATAGCTACTAGCCAACCCGACAACAACAATGGAATTCTTCTGCGTATCTCCTGGTCTACTGCGGCTTCGTAAGCAACAAGTGACATTACCGGATTAGCAACTTGTGGCAACGTTGTATTTGATTCGAAACTAGGATTTTCAAATACACCTTCAGAAAACCATGTATCCTCCTCAACAAATTCAGCCTGCATATCCTGGGTAACAGGAGAGGAGACTATACACAAAGCATCTATCTTTTCGAATAGACTCGCACCTATTCCTTTTATTTCGCGCAAATCATCAATATAATCGAATGGCCGACTGGAAACTATCCTCTCGGCAATTTTAGGTCCAACCCCAGACAATTGCAATAATAATTCTTCATCACAATTATTTATATCTAGTGCAGTTATATTAGACCAATCAGATTCTGTGAGATTATTGTTCGATGCAATAACAACCGCAGAGCGCTGTCGCAACACATGCATTACATTAGTACTAACTCCTTTTACGAGCACTACATCCTCCAAACTATCATATGGTCGCTCCTCTACAATACGACCTGCCAGTACAGCTCCTACCCCTGGGATGGATTGCAGATCTGCTGCACTACACATATTTATATTGATGGGTTGAGGAGGGACTACTGTTGCAACATCAGCAAGTTTCAGTAATGTCTTTTTTCCGAAACCAGGCAGCATACGCAGTTCAGAGTAGTCCCAAAATGGTCTTGCATCAATTAGGACCTCCGCCTTACGTGTATCTAATACCGTTTCCTGTAAAATAACTGACAGATCGGCTGAATTTAGGTCTATCCGGCGACCACCCATGGCAACTAATTTTAGCATAGGGTAAAACTTGACAGGTCTAATCTACACAAATTAATATATCCCAATATGAACCACTGTGTTAACAACATTGTTTCTCAACCTTCTATTTTGAACTGATATAATAAGATATGGGTAACATGTTTACTACTGATGACTACAATATAACCGCGATTCGCGCCAGGTTCCCGTCTCTTACCATAAAGGACAATAATATAAACCGAATATATCTGGACAATCCAGGTGGTACACAAGTATGTAAAACTAGTCTAGACAAAATACAAGATTATCTAATTAACAACAATGCTAATCGGGGAGGCTTTTTCCGTACCTCTATAGACACCGAATCAATTTTACTTGAGGCGCGGCGTGCGATGTCTGATTTCCTCCATGCAGATAGTGAACGTGAAATTGTATTTGGTCAGAATATGACCAGTCTCACTTTTGCAATTGCACGATCACTAGCAAAATGGATACAAACTGAACATGAGATTGTCGTCACACGCCTCGACCACGACGGAAACATTTCGCCTTGGTTGCAACTCGCTGACGAAACTGGCGCAAAGATACGCTGGATAGATTTTAATCCAAAAGACTGCACTCTCGATTTGGACGATTTTGAAAAAACAATCACCGATAAAACCAAATTGGTAGCAATTGGTTATGCATCAAATTCAGTGGGGACAATCAATCCAATCAAGAAAATAGCTTCTATGGCACACTCTGTAGGAGCATTGGTGTTTGTTGATGCCGTACAATATGCACCTCATGCTCCTATAGACGTTCAAGAGCTTGATGCTGATTTTCTGGTGTGTAGCCCATACAAATTCTTTGGGCCTCATCAAGGCGTACTGTGGGGGAAATATGAATTACTTGACAGACTTCCACCATACAAAGTGCGCCCAGCTGAAAACCATCCTCCACACAAATTTGAAACCGGCACGCAAAGTCATGAAGGACAAGCAGGCACGTTGGGGGCACTCGAACATATAGAATGGATAGGTAGACAATTCGGCCATAGGCATGCCAGTCAATTTCCTAAAATGACTAATCGCTGCCTACATATGCATTGTGGTATGGCTGCCATTAAGACCTACGAACAGAAACTCAGCAGACACTTAATTGAAGGACTGCAAAAAATATCAGAAGTGAGAATTTATGGTATTACTAAAATACAACAACTTGACAAACGTGTTCCAACAGTATCCTTCACTTTAAAAGGATATGACCCTAGACACATTGCTCAAATCATGGGTGATAAAAACATATTCGTTTGGGATGGACACAATTATGCAATTGAAACAATGAGCCAATTAGGTCTAGAAAAAACTGGAGGGATGATAAGAGTTGGGCCGGCACACTACAATACCATCGAGGAATTAGACCAACTCTTAGAAGTACTGACGGAAAGTGTAGTCAAACACTAACAGCTGTTCAAACTATAGACAATTTTAGTTGTACCCCGGAAGGGACTCGAACCCCTAACCTAGGCTTTAGGAGAGCCTCGCTCTTCCATTTGAGCTACCGGGGCAAATTTTTGCCTTAAACTAATATACAATTATAGTAAATATACAACAACAATATAGAAGTTGCTTTTAATGCTAAATCTTAGAATCATTCTGGAACAGACCAGACACCTTGTTGCTCAGCCAAATAATCGGATCATAATATCTGTCAGCAACACGCTCTTTTAGAGGTATGATGGCATTATCTGTGATAGTAATGTTCTCGGGACACACATCAGTGCAACACCGGGTAATATTACAATAGCCGGATCCAAACTCGTCACGTATATCAGGAATACGATCTTCAACATCTAGAGGGTGCATATCTAAGCCAGCAGCCCTTATCATGAATCTTGGACCAACAAATACATCTTTACGATTGTGATCACGCAAAACATGACACACATCTTGACATAGATAGCACTCTATACATTTGCGAAACTCCTGCACGCGATCGACATCTTCCTGACTCATGCGGTATCTACCATCAGAATCAGAAAGGCCAGGCTTAAAAGGCTTGATATTTAGATTTTGATCATAGTTCCATGAAACATCGCACACTAAGTCTTTAATTACAGGAAAGGTTTTTAGTGGTTGTACAGTAATAACATCTTGCTCAAGGTATGTGTTCATACGAGTCATGCAAGCCAATTGTGGTTTTCCATTCACTTCCATCCCACATGAACCACATTTTCCAGCCTTACAATTCCAACGCAAAGCCATATCACCCGCTTGCTGAGCTTGAATTCTATGTAAAACGTCAAGCACAACCATGCCATCATCGACTTCCGTTTTGTATTCAACGAATTCACCGCTTGACGAGTTGCCTCGCCATATTTGGAAGGTGTACTTAGACATGAACTCCTCCTTCCAAATCTTCTAGGTTTGAGTAAGCAATTTTAGCTAAATGGTCTGGAGGAGAATTTCTACCAACTTTCCTAGCGTCCATAGAGCCATCAGTATTCTGACATATCATTATATTGATATTGCCCCACTCTTCACGTTCTCCTTCAAAATCTAACCTAGTATGAGCACCACGACTTTCCTCACGTATGAGTGCAGCCCGCGCTACAGCCTCAGCGACCATAACCATGGGACGCATTGATAAAGCTTGATTCCATCCTGGATTATATTGACTTGATCCAGCAGCATATATATTGGCTAACTTGGGCTTTAATTCCTCGAGCGACTCTATGGCTCTTTTCAAACCATCAGCAGTACGAACTATATTGACATCATTCATAATGTTTTGTAATTCTTCGTGCAAAAGATAGGGATTTTCTCCACCTTCTTGATTCAATGGTCCTACTGCTTCGCGCCTTGCTTCCTCAATATGATCAGGGTCTATCTGCAATGGTCTGAATAGCTGGCTAACATAGTCCTTTGCTCCTTTTCCTGCAAGCCAACCAAATACTAGTAAGTCACTCAGCGAATTGCCACCCAGACGATTGGCACCATGCATCCCACCTGTGCATTCTCCACAAGCAAATAGACCTGGCACAGCAGTCATCTGCGTATCACCATCTACTGCTATACCTCCCATCATATAATGCAGAGTAGGTCCTACTTCCATTCGTTCTTTAGTAATGTCAACCTCAGCCAGCTCTTTGAATTGATGATACATGCTCGGCAATTTACGTTTTATATATTCACCATCTCTTCTGCTAGCAATATCCAAATAAGCCCCTCCATGGGCAGAGCCACGACCAGCTTCAACCTCCTTCATAATGGACTTTGCTACAACGTCACGCGTCAACAACTCAGGAGGCCTACGAGCACTTGCATCTCCATCCAACCATCGCTGTGCCTCTTCGGGTGAATCAGCAGTCTCTTCTTTAAAACGGTCAGGAGTGTAATTGAACATAAATCTTTCGTTTTCACTATTTAGAAGAACCCCGCCCTCGCCACGCACACCTTCAGTGACTAATATTCCACGCACACTTAGTGGCCAAATCATTCCAGTCGGATGAAACTGAGCAAATTCCATGTCAATCAATTCTGCGCCAGCACTGTAAGCCATTTCTATCCCATCTCCAGTGTATTCCCAAGAATTACTTGTAACACGCCAGATTTTTCCAGCACCTCCAGTAGCCATAATGACTGCCTTGGTTCGAAACAGTACAAAGCGACCTGTATCCCGCCAATATCCAAAAACCCCGCTTATTTTGCCCGAGTCTTTCAAAAGTTTTAGTGCAGTACATTCTTGATGCACATGTATTCCCTGATGAATTCCATAATCCTGCAAAGTACGGATGATCTCAAGGCCTGTACGGTCACCTGTATGGGCAAGCCTAGGATAACGATGACCTCCAAACGGGCGTTGATTAATATATCCATCTGACGTACGATCAAACACCGCGCCCCATTCCTCCAGCTCCCTAACCCTATCCGCAGCATGCTGCGCATGTAGCTCGGCCATTCTCCACTGATTAAGAAACTTACCGCCACGCATCGTATCTCTAAAATGAACCTTCCAATTATCGCGCTCATCTGTATGACCCAACGAAGCTGCTGCACCACCCTCAGCCATAACTGTATGCGCCTTTCCCAGTAATGATTTACATATCATGCCGGTATTTAGACCTTGGTCAGAACATTCTATTGCAGCTCTGAGTCCTGCTCCCCCAGCCCCTATAACAACCACATCATGATCAAATGTCTGAATTTCAGATATATCTACATTCATATTTTGTAAAACCTCTACCAGGTGTTAATATCATTGATGATACCCATAGAACACATACGGACGTAAAAATCACTAAATCCAACCCATATCATGCTGAGCCATGCAAACAACATGTGCCGCTGATTTAGCCAGGTCACTTTCTTCCACAAGCTGAACCTAATGCGTGCACCAATCTTGCCAGAAAAAGAATTTTTTCTACCACCCACTAAATGTCTACATGAGTGACAACCAAAGGTATAAGTGGCTAACAGCAGTGGATTCAAAAACAACACAATTGATCCAACTCCTATACCAATACGCCCATTAAAAACTTCTCCGCCCTCCCACAACGATATAAATGCATCCCATGAGAGAATACCTATATATACAACTGCCAGATACCATGTGTAGCGATGAATGTTCTGAAAGATAAACAATGCTGTTTCACCTTTGTACTGCTTGGTCCCAGTCGGACCGGCCACAATATTGCTTGGCATAGCTCCAACAGCACATCCTGGAGGACTCAAAAAATATGAGCGATAGTAAAACTTGCGGTAGTAATAGCATGTCAAACGAAAAGCAAGCGGGCTCGCCAAAATTAACCAAGCAGGTGAAGTCGGGAAAAATGGAGGCCAAATTTGCCTAATCCAATCAGGCCAAATACCAAGCCACGCATGCTCTAATGGAGCAGCTCCAACACGCGATAGATCAACAAACAAAACTGGCGAATAGAAAGGGGATAAATATGATCCATGCCAATAATGTTCCCCTTGAAATCCGGCCCAATTAGCATAAGCCACAAAACAGAGAAATCCGAAACCGGTCCATAACGGCTCAATCCACCACTTGTCTGCACGCATAGTCTCACCCAAACCTGATACGTGACCTCCATGTTCCTGCACAATGTCGGAACGCGGAGCTGAAACAGTTTCAATTATTAAACGATTGGCTTGATACAGACTAACCGCTAAGGCAACCCCACCACCTATAGTAAATACTGCAATAACAACCACAGCTATAGTGAAAATTTGTGTATTGTCCATTAGTAAACTATTGAAATAACCTGATAACAACTAACTCATGTTAGTAATTACTGCATCACCAAATTCAGAGCATTTAAGTAAAGTTGCGCCTTCCATTAATCTATGAAAATCATAGGTCACTGTCCTGGATTTGATTGCACCACTCACTCCCTTAATGATTAGGTCAGCAGCTTCTGTCCAACCCATATAACGTAACATCATCTCTCCAGATAATGTCACTGAACCTGGATTAACTTTGTCCTGGCCTGCATATTTGGGGGCAGTGCCATGTGTAGCCTCAAAAACAGCTATACCTGTACTGTAATTGATATTACCACCAGGAGCAATGCCTATACCACCAACCTGCGCTGCCAAAGCATCAGACAGGTAATCACCATTCAAATTCATAGTAGCAATTACGTCAAACTCACCTGGGCGTGTCAGTACCTGCTGCAATGTAATATCAGCAATAGTGTCCTTGATCACGATCTTACCAGAAGCAATAGCTTCATCTTGCTCGTCGTTAGCAGCAGCCTCACCATTATTGGCTTTTGTATGCTCCCATTGGTTCCATGTATATGTCTCAGATGAAAACTCACGCTCAGCAAGTTCATATCCCCAGTTACGAAAAGCACCTTCAGTAAATTTCATGATGTTGCCCTTATGAACCATTGTAACACTTTTGCGACCATTTTCTACAGCATATTTGATGGCAGCCCGTACTAACCTTTCCGTACCCTCAGTTGAAATAGGCTTGATGCCAATGCCACTGGTTTTCGGAAATCGAATCTTATCAAACATCGCTGGAAAAGATTCCTTCAACAAATTCTGAAAAATGCGTACCTCTTCACTACCTTCCTCAAACTCAATGCCAGCATATATGTCTTCAGTATTCTCTCGAAATATCACCATATCCACACGCTGAGGATCTTTAACTGGGGAAGGTACGCCACTAAACCAGCGTACTGGTCGTTGGCAAACGTACAGATCAAGTTGCTGCCGCAAAGCAACGTTCAATGACCGTATACCACCACCTACTGGTGTGGTCAGGGGACCTTTAATGCCAACCAAAAACTCACGGAATGCATGTACAGTGTCTTCAGGTAGCCACACATCAAATCTATCAAATGCCTTCTGA
>CAJWIA010000011.1 GCA_913040765.1 uncultured Anaerolineales bacterium
TCTGTTTTAACAACCCTTTCTTGAATTCGTCAATCTGGTAACATGGATTGCGCAATGCAGTCAGTTCAACAATTGCATCATTTCCTATACATAGTTGTGTTTGCCTTGGCAATGATGGCAGGTTTATTCCTCGCGTTGTTATATTTTCTCCAAGTTGACCTGGGTCTACAGAAAAACCATTATTATTGAGTTCATCAAGAAACTCAGCTTGAATCAAGTGTACTTGTCTCAAATTAGGTTTATTAGGATTTTTACCAACGAGATAACGATGCTTGACTGTTTCACCCGCATGCGCATCCCCTTCGACTCCTATACCTGTGATAAGGTTGATTGAGCTCCGATTAGCCTTGACAAATGTATGTTGCCCGCTAAGACTTACTGCTGTAACGATTTGCCCCATAACAAAACAATTATACATTTGCAAAACTGTAGTTACCAAGTGATTTTCATGGTCAATAATATTCACGCAGACACAGCTACGGACTCGTATTTATGGTAAACCACAAGCACATGAGCTAATGGTACAATCCAATTGTCCTAACAACAATCTGATAATATGACCGATAACCAATCACCAACTCTAGATCAGGTTACCCATCGGAGACGTGGTTGTGGCCTTATTGGCTACAACAAAGATGTGTCTGCGGGAGGCTACACCTTGTTTGCACCTGCTACAGGGAACGGGATGGTTTTCCTCATAGACATGGAAGGTTCCCTTACCCACACCTGGCAAATGCCCTATCCTCCAGGTAGACATGCGGTTCTTTTACCCAATGGAAATCTTGGCTACAATGGTCGCCACCCGGATTCTCCAAACATTTACACGCCCTGGGCTCTCTGGCATGGTGGCGCATTCCTAGAAGCAACACCTGAAGGGAAAATTGTTTGGGAATACACGGACTTAACCCATCACCATGATGCGCAATGGTTACCCAATGGACACATATTGTATGGCGCAGTTGAACAAATGCCGAATGATTTTGCCAGAAAAGTGATGGGCGGACACACAAAGAACATCAATCAAGATAACGGAATGTATGGTGACGTTGTCAAGGAGGTAGATCGAAATGGTAAAGTTGTATGGTTATGGAGATCATGGGAAAACCTAACAATTGCAGACTTCCCTATACATCCCGATTTTGAGCGTACACACTGGCCATACATCAACGGAGTATGGCTTACTCGCGGAGATATAGTACTAATGAGCTTGCGTGTCACTTCCGGCCTTATTGGAGTAAGCAAAACTACGGGAAAAGTTGTTCTGCATGTCTCCAAACAAGTTGTGTCCCATCAACATTCTCCAATGGAGCTGGATAATGGCAACATATTAATATTTGACAACGGAAACTTTCGAAGCCAAGAACCCATACAATACTCTCGAGTCATTGAATACAATCCAAAAACCAATAAAATAGATTGGGAATATGTAGATCCGGTTAGTCCTTCTTTCTACTCTGCGTACCAAGGTGCAGCACAACGTTTGAGTAATGGCAATACCCACATAACGGAGTCAGTAGCAGGTCGCCTGTTTGAAGTCACAACATCTGGAGAGGTGGTGTGGGAATATATAGTACCTTACTTCGCTAAATACAAAGACCCTACCATCAAAAAATATGTGAGCGGCTATCACAACAGTGTTTTTCGAAGCTACCGATACACATCAGCTGAAATTCCGTGGTTATAAGGTGCCTTTCACCTTATACGCCAGTATTGCACGCCGCGTTATCAACTCACAAATTGATACAGCTACACCTGGTCTCAGACTGTGTACCGATCGTACTCAATCTATTGAGTGCGATCTCACTACAACCGTGCTAGTCCTGAGAATGAGGAAACGAAGCCAGCTAGCTCCGTTATGTCTGTGGTATCTATACTAGGCCGCAGGTTTTCCTAAGTAATATGTGGTAGAGCGGGAGATATACTTCGCGTCAAAGACAGTATATTAACCACTGCCCAACATTATGAGCTTTCCCATAATATTGCCTCAATTCGCGAAATAGCAATTAAAAAGCGGAGGGCAATTCCCTCCGCTTTTTTCTATCTGTACATTAGGTTTAGTTAGATATTCACCCTGACACTTTCGCAGTCTCAAGCAACCTAACTATCTCCCGACAGAAGGCAGGAAGGTCACTGGGGATCCGCGAGGTAACCAGGTGGCCATCCACCACCACTTCGCTGTCTTCATACAAACCGCCGGCATTCACGACATCTGTCTTCACCGCTTTGAAGCTCGTGCAGTGCTTGCCACGCAGTACATCAGCCTCGATCAAAACCTGAGGTCCATGACAAATGGCCGCTACTACCTTGCCCTGGTCACACATATCCCGGGTTAGTCGCACCATACCCGCCTTAGTGCGCATAATGTCGGGCGCTCCGCCACCGGGGACAATAAGGCCAATGTAGTTTTTAGCTTGCGCTTCGTCAGCGGCTAAGTCCGATTTAAGCGGGTAACCTTGCTTGCTGAGGTATACGACCCCGGATTCGGAACCAACCACATCTACCTCATACCCAGCTTCCAGTAGTCGATAATAGGGCACAAGCGCTTCGGCTTCTTGATAACCTTTCTCAATCAGCATTGCAACTTTCGACATGTTCTGACCTCCTATGGCGATCATAATCGCCTTTACGCCGGATTATAGGTAACTGATGTAAGTCATGTTGCCCGGCGGGAATCCACACAACTTCCAAGTCACTAGCCCATAACTGTGTAGCTTTTACCGAAAGCATTCTATGACAGTTAGGTTCTTATCGCAACTATCTCCAAAACAAACTTCAACGAATTTGCGCTTGTCCACCCCCTTGATGTTGGTTTATAGTATAGGAAATATAAAAATAGGTGCGATGTGAAAAAGGTATTGACTTTAGTGGTTTTTATGGCAGCTGTATTGATATCCGCATGTAGCCCAGACGTAATCACTATCAACGGATGTGAAATTGGCCCAAAAACTAGATGTATGAACGTTGTCTTGAGTAATGAAGACTTGAGCGAAGCTGATCTAAGTCATTCTACGCTATATCAGTCTGATCTGAGTGGCACTAACCTTAGTGGGGCCAATCTCAACTACGCTGACCTCCAAGAAGCCAATCTCAGTGAAGCTAACCTGCAAGAGGCTCGCCTGTACGGCGCTGACTTGCGTGAGGCCAACTTAGACGGAACTGACCTGCGCGGAGCCAAGTACAACAAATACACACAGTTCCCTGAAGGATTCGACCAGGAGGCAGCAGGAATGGAACTAATTGAGGCATAATTATTCGCGAAGTCATACCTGGCATAAATCAAGGCCAGATGCGTTTTTTATGTAGGTCGAGTTTGTCTACAAACTCATATAATTGATCAACCCTATATTCAGGAAGCGTACTCACTGCACTACAAATCATAGCACCCATTCTACATGCAAATTCGCATGCTTTGTCCAAAGATTCGCCCATTGCCAATTTATACAGCAGCCCCGCTGAAAAAGCATCTCCAGCTCCGACAGGATCAACTAAATCTACTGCAAAAGCAGTAGTACGACCTGTTTCATGACCGTCAAAATAATATGCTCCATTAGCTGCATCTGTAATCACAATCGAATCTATAAACAATTTGGAAGCTATAGTAGACATGAATTCATCAACCGAAGAAGCTCCAATACGAAGAAGCTCATTAGTGAGCACTGCTTCCTCCCAATTCATTTTTGCTATTGTGCATTTTTGCAACGAATTAAATATAATCTCAGTAGAATAAAATGGCTCTCTAAGGTTCAAGTCCAAAAAAATAGTTTCGAATGCGCACTCTTCTATAATTTTAGCTAACGCACTCCTCGATACGTCATTCCTTTGCTCTACAGTACCGAAGAAGAGTGTATTATACGCACCATTTTTTATGTAATTTATATCCGAATTACTTGTTTCAATATAGTCGAAGGACATGCCACTTTCAAAGCCTGAGAAGGTTGGATTTTTATCACTATCCAAACTTACTTTCACAAGGCAGGTAGGCTGTGGTACTGTTTTCACAAAATCCATGGCAAGTCCAAGCCCATTTAATGTTTTTAATGTCATAGAACCCAGATTATCATCGCCTACTGCAGTAAATATAGTCGATTGATAACCCAATCCATTCAGATGAACTACCACATTTAATGTGGTACCTCCTATATTCTGAGCACTTGGAGCCTGCGGGCCACTGGAGATGTCGTCCCAAACTACACATCCAAATCCTAACGCTTTTGTTTTTGGTGTTTCCATAGGTGTCCTACGTGAAGTCTAGAACCAGGATACGGGATCACTAAGCTACCTAGTCCAACTATATCCCGTAAAAGCAATCAAATAATTATTCGCCAAACAGTTCAGTAAATACTTTGATCATCATTCCGTGATCTAATGAACCGGCCATTTCCCGTGCCGAATGCATACCTAGTTGCGCGTTACCAACATCAATAGTCGACACACCCAGTTTCGTAGCGATCAAGGGGCCTACAGTTGAGCCAGATGGGATGTCATTACGCCCAGTAAATGTCTGGTAAGGAACATCGGCTTGACGACACAGCAACACAAACCGAGAGGTGGTCTGAGAATCGGTTGCAAAGCGCATACCCGCATTCATTTTAATGACCGGACCTTGGTTAATCAGTGGCCGATGGACATCGTCATGCCGATCCTCATAATTGGGGTGTAAAGCGTGTGCCATGTCTGCTGAGACCAAATATGATCTGGTCAGAGCTTTCATGAATTCCTGCCGGCTGCCACCTAGAGCTATAGTAATACGTTCCAATACCGAGTTGAGAAAATTAGAACTAGCCCCATGCGGAGAACTACTTCCGATCTCTTCGTGGTCAAAGCTAGCAATCAGACTAACTTTTGTATTGGGGCTACCTGCCAGGAAAGCTTCATACGAGGCGTGTGTCATTGCCAGATTATCAATACGCGGGCCAAAAATAAATTCTTGTTTCATCCCTCCATAAGAACAGGGTTGTGACTCATGAAAAAACAGATCCATAGCGCTAATATCTTTGGCTTCAACACCTTTTTCATCCAGTCGCTCTAATAACAGATCTTCAAACAAATTTTCGTCATTATCACTTAATCCCAGAACCGGTACCATGTGAGTTTCTGAATTGAGCTTAAGTCCAGCATTAACCTCACGATCAAGATGAACTGCCAATTGTGGTACCCGAAAGAAAAGATCGCGGATCGAAATAAGTTTCTGCTGGAGTTTACCCTCTTGAATATAGTTGATCCGTCCGGAAACGTTAAGGTCACGATCAAGCCATGAATTGAGCAAGGGGCCTCCATATATTGAGACGCCCCACTGCATATAATTGCCAGTTACGTCTTTCTTGACCGGCTTTAGCTTGAGGCAGGGGCTGTCAGTATGAGCGGCTACCATATTAAAGGCGATCTTATTGAAATCAATAGCTTTAGGAGTACGAAAGGCAACAATACTGGCGTCGTTTCTGATAACGTAATAAAGACTACTCGCTTTACATTCCCAATCCTCGCTTTCTTTAAGTTCAATGCCATCAAGTTTTTCCATTGTCTGCACCATGTTGTCGACAGCGTGATAAGGTGTAGGGCTTGAGTCGATAAACGTAAAGAGGGAGTCGATATTTTTATTTCTCATTATTAAGCCTCCATTTGATGGTGTCAAGTTTACGTCTTCTCTTTTTGCCGCCAAAGTAAAATTGCTTCAACCTGTGTTCTAGCTTGAGTATACTACACAGATAGACTTGTCGACCTTTTAGCGGTCGGTGTATAGTATAGCCATGACAGATTTCACCCGCGATGAAGTAATAGAAACAGTCCATAAGCTAATCAGAGCTGATTTACAGGGCATTGACCTTAGTGAGGCTGACCTCAGCCGAGCTGATCTATATAAGGCCAACCTGACTGGAGCCAACCTAAGTAGGGCTAATTTGCACTCAACAACTCTGACTTGGGCTCAGCTATACAGGGCTGACCTACAAGGTGCTAACCTGGGTCACGCTGACCTACGTTGGGCTGATTTAAGACAGGCTAACCTAAGTGGCGCTAGCTTAGCTACTGCTAATCTGCGCTGGGCTTACTTAAAAGGTGCAAAATATGACCAATACACCAAGCTTCCCGACAGTTTCGATCCTCTTGCAGCCTGGATGGTGTTATCGGTAGAATAGTGAGGCTATCCAATGCGTGATTTCTCTTTTACTGGCATCCCGACTGTGGACTATTATGACTTGTTTAAAGAAACAAAGCCTCGTATCCTATTGGGGAGTACGGCCGTCTATGCTGCTGCTGCACTAGCGAAACAGGGCGCAAATGTATTGTTTAGTGGGCCGGTCGGCGCCGATCTAAATCCAAATTTACTAACTCCACTACAAGATTCAGGTGTAATATTTGACCTACATGAAATGGATGGTCGCCAGGGCTCACTCGAAATGGCCTTTACAGCCAACGGCCAAGTAACTTCCCTAACAATAGATTCTGGCATAGGAACGGAGTTTCAAGCAGAACACCTTAGCGACGACTTTTGGAAAGCGCGCGTTTGCTGGATCGGAACTTGCCCCCACGATTACACAGTCGCGGTTGCCACAAAAGGACGAAGGCACGGATGCGAAGTTGTGCTCTCTCCTCAAGGTCAGTTCCGCAATAAGCTGAACGATGCCACCCAACTTGCTGAGCAATTACACTTTTTAAACTGCAATACAGCCGAAATGACAACTTTCGGTAACGGTCAATTAGAAAATGGTTTGGCTGTACTCCGTGAGATTAATCCCGAACTCCAAGTCCTGCTCACCAGGGGGAGAAATGGAGCCTGGTTTATAGGCCGTGATGAAGTATTCAGCATCCCAGCAATACCGCAAGTTGAGTCAGAATTCCTCGTTGGAGCTGGGGACGCATTTGCGGCAACTTTTCATTATCACCGCATACAGGGGCAACCAATTCCTACATGTCTACAACGGGCCACCGCTGCGGCCGTACTCAAAATACGTGGTTTCTCCTACACTCGCATGGGAACAAACTCTGAGTTGTTGTTAAAAGTGGAAAAACTTGCACCGCAACTACCCGTTGAACATACTGCCTGGAATAGTAAAACTGCCATGCGCTGGTTTGAGGCGGAAGACCCCGACTTGACCCAGGACGGGAGAATTACACTCAAATAATCTATTGGTCTCTTACATGTTCAACGGTCAGGCCAAGATCAGGAGCTGGCACAGTACCAATACGGGCAACAGCCTCGCGCACAGCCTCATCGGTTGTTTGCACAAATCCAATTTGAACTGTTCGTCTGTCGTCAAGATAACCAGGTATTGGCAAAAAAGCCTCTAGCCGGTCAGCCATGCCTCCAGAACCCTGCAAAACAGTCAGTGGCTTACCATGTGAATAAGCTTGGGTGACTTCATTAAGCGTGCCGCTTGAGCCTCGGACCATAATCACACTATCACAGGCGCGAATAGTTGTAATGTTTCGCAACGCATACCCTATCCCGGTTGGGATTGCCACATCTATATAGGCATTTGCACCATGTCTATCCCCTTCGGGCAAAATGCCGACTACCAACCCACCTGCTTGCTTAGCCCCTCGGCTAGCCGCCTCCATAATACCCGTACCACCTCCAGTCACAGTGATACACCCGGCCACTGCGATGAGGCGTCCTACCTCTTCTGCCATCTTGAATATTTCATCCGGCACATTCGCGGCCGAACCGATCACACCGATATATTTCTGCTCTACTGGATGCACCATTGGTAATTTCCTCAAAGTAGTCTAAAAACAGCTTAAGTTACTATATTATAGGTCTGCATCAAGTATATCAGGTATTAACACACCAATCGCATCAGATCACTTTCCAACTAATTAGCAGTCGGTGTATAGTACAGATATGCGAGACGACGTAATAGCAAAGATTGCTGCAGGCGAAAGCTTAGAACAAGCTGACCTAGTAGGTATCGACCTCCGTGGTGTTGATCTTCATGCCGCTGATTTCAGCAAGGCTAACCTAAGTCAGGCTAAACTAAATGGAGCCAACCTGCAGGCAGCTAATCTTAGTCAGGCTAACCTACGTGCGGCACATTTGAGTCAGGCTAACCTGGCTGATGCCAACCTTAGTAGCGCTAACCTGATCTGGACCAACCTTCGTGGCGCTAACCTAAGCGGTGCTGACTTACATGAAGCTATCTACGACGATACCACGATATTTCCTGAGCACTTCGAACCAGAAGAAGCAGGAATGGTGCGATCAATCGAGTGAAAGCCATTCGGGACAATCTCTAGTTGCCCACATGAAGTTCCTCCCATATCTAATTGGTTTATTAAGTTCCTGTTTAATAGGCGCTATCAACGACAACAACTAGCTATCGGTTTTATCCGGCTTCTTCGAGAAATCAAACGAATAATTAACTCCCAATAACTAAAAGAAGATCCCAAGATGGTGTCTTGGGATCTTCACTGATTTCTGGCTCAGAAACCTGTACCTCAAATTGTAACACAGCAAACTTTAGACATACAAGGCTCGCGCGCGCAAGTGCGTGCCTTGCGAGCTAATTGAGAATGGGTGTATGATTACTCGTTTGATTATTAGAGTAAGCCATTGTATATATGCGCTATTTTCTTAGTAGTACCCTAATATTTGCCGCATTCGCCCTATTCCTGTACTCAGCAATCAGAGTATTTGCCGAAACCCCTTCCAACATCTCAGACGCCGGAAGCGTCACAATTCGTGATATAGGTCCAAGATACAGCGACACATTCACTATTGGTGCTAAAACATTTCTGATCGCTACCAGCAAAGGTGATGGTGGATTGGGCAATGAGGGTATATCGACTTACGACATTAGTGACATCGACGATATCACATTTGTGGATCAGGTAAATGACACTTGCGGTATCTGCGGTTATGACCAGGGCTACGACTTCATTAGCAATCCCGCGGCCATTGAAGCTTTTACGATCGGGTCTGATACCTACGCAGTCCACATTGGCCAGGAAGGCATTCAGCTGATCGCGATAGATGCTGATGGAGATATGACTAGCAAAGGTGGCGTAGCTGATTCTGGTGATTACATAGCACTGGTGGGTTATGGTGGGAGACCTTCTGATCTCTCAACATTTGTAATAGGTTCTAACACATATGTCATTATCACTGGCGGATATGGAAGTAATAAGGTCCAAATCATTGACTTGACTGATGTTGGTAGCGGCAATGAGGAAGCACCATCGATCACTGCTAAGGCCATAATAGAACACGATGCAACTTTCACTGAACTTGCCGTTCCCAGTGGTGTTGATACCTTCAGCATTGGTTCGAACACCTACGCAATAGTTACCGGCCATGATGATAATGGTGTTCAATTACTTGATATAAGTGATGTTGATAATATTGCCGCAAGGGGCATAGCAGAGGACGGAGCAACATTCACCACACTTGATGGCCCCATGGGCGTTGACACGTTCTCCATAGGCGCAAGCACATATGCAATAGTTACAGCTAACGATGATGATGGGGTGCAAATCCTTGATCTAAGCGATGTTGCAAACAGCAACGTCAGTGCCAAGGGCGTAGCGGTGGATGGTGAAACTTTCACTGAACTAGAGGGCGCAGAGGATGTATCAACCTTCACGATCGGTACTTTTACATACGCAATGGTAGCATCCTTCGAAGACGACGGTGTCCAGATCCTTGATATCAGCGATGTAGACAACATTGCGGCCAAAGATGCCGAAACGCATGGTGTGAACGGATTTGAACTTTCTGAGGCTATAGATACAGATATAGTTACCATTGATAATATTCTGTATGGAGTAATCACATCGGGGTATCGAAGCGCTCGTGCGCAGTTCATAAAACTCAACGATGACATAACCTCGCCGACCGTCGCAATAACATCTTCCTCCGGTTCTTCGGGCTCTTCGACTGGCTCGACCACATTGAGCTTTACTGCCACGTTCAGTGAGTCCGTCAGCAATTTTGTGGTCGGAGATATTACTGTTACCGGCTCCGCTAACGGCGGTTCTCCGGCAGCCAGCAACTTTGCCGGATCGGGAACGACCTATACATTCGATGTGGTTAAAGGTTCATCTTCCGGGACCGTTTCAGTAACGATCGCAGCCGGAGCAGCTACCGATGCGGTTGGAAATGCCAACACTGTCTCCAACACCTACATTCTGACTATCATCGACGCGACTAACACACCTACCAACACACCTACCAACACACCTATCAATACAGCGACAGTTACCCCTACCCTGACCACTTTATCTGAAGACTATACTGAACCTCCTCCTACCGCTACCATTACAAGTACTGCCACCATCACTACCAGTCCGACTCTCACCCGGACTCCAAGTATCACGCCAACCTATACAGTCACTTTCACCCCAATTTACACACCGACATTCACACCAACATTCACGCCGACATTCACTCCAACAGCAACAGAAGAGGATGAGCCCGAAAGCGACAATGAAGAAGATGAACCTACCGCACCAAATAAGACACCCCAACCACCCACAGCATCATCTATCCCTACCAACTCACCTGTAGCTCCTACTGCGACCTCTTTATTGCCACAACCACTTGTCTTCGTGGGCACGCCTACCTCAACCTCAGTATCACCTGACCCGACAACAACCCCGCTGCCACCCGCGCCGAGCGATCCCATTAACACCGCACTTAGTAATATCAAGTTCAGCTAGAATTTGCTAGAGAATGCCGTACGCGAACCTTTTGACGGCGTACTTACTGCACTCAGGCTCTTTACCAAATCTAACCGCCAGATAGATCGCACCTTTAGTACATCCAATAATATCGATCAACTAAGTGTGATCACCTGGGACAGTCCGGCCTGGCCTCTGCTTACAGGAGCACCTACACCAGTGCCTCAAACCGAACTACCCGCTCCAACCCAACCTAGTCTCTGACTGGCTATAATTCTCATACTGCCAATGCTGCTAGCAATCAACTTTGCCCGTTTCCTACTTAAGCGTGGCATTACCCAAGCCTGGCTACGCTACGTGCTGGCACAACTACCTTTCATTGGAACCACTCTGATATTACTTGTTATCTACCTGACCACGAACCCAGATTTTCTTCCAGCCATCACCATTTTGACTATCATTGTCTTACTATTTGTGCTCTTAGTCGAAGAAGTAATAATGCTTTTTTACGTTATAAAGCAGCGCCAAACCGAAATCATTCAAGCAGACACATCGCAGAGCGTTCGACAGTAAATGCTGTAATACATAAGCACCTATTCCAGTCCAAGTTGAAATACTTTTGCTTGCAGTCCCATAACTAGTGGGTGTATAGTTATCGTGATGATTGAGCAATCTGAATCTACTCGCATTAAAACACTGTATCTATGTCATCCACCAACTTCTACACAAGGAAGACAATTACTGCATGTTTGCAACCAACAATATACATCGCATTTACAGTAAGGGCACGCCTATGAACAAGATAAATTACTCTGAAATATCGTCCCCAATGGAAGGAATATCAAAGCTATCTTTACAGCAAATCACTAGCTGCATTAACAACTATCTAGAAATGCGGCTTGACACATTAGTAACTGGGTATACGGATGGGTCAGATCATTGTGAATGGGAAGTAAAAGAAAATGATGTCACTGGCAGAATTTGGGTAACACTCGATGCAAACGACAGAACGATGAAGAATATTGGGTATGGTCTGAGAGCGGGTGTAAAACAACAAGACAATACCGTCCAATTGACTGCAATATACATCGGTTGCATACATGCTCTCATTGAACTGTCCAACAACGAAGAAACAGACTAATGGTTACTAAATCAAATAAGGGTAACAGTAAAGCATACGCTGGCTGGAGTACGCTAAACAAAAAAGACGCGCTCCTGTCGGTAAGAGATGGTCTGAGACGTTACAATTTAGACAATTCACTCCTAAGTCTAAACTCGCGTAGATTCAATCTTGAAGATGGAGATACGCAATGGAGAATACGTTCCAATGGTAAGCCACTTTGCAATATTGTTATCAGAGCAAACAGAAAAGGAGGCGTGAAACTAGCTTATGAATTACCCGAGCAAGTCACAAAAGAAATACGCCAATCAATTGAACATATTGCAAAGCAGTTGCATGACCATCTAAAAATATGTGTAGATGTAGACAACAATATTGGCACTCATTGGGAGATACCAGGAGTACCTCACAAAGTAAAGAAAAGAATTGAGTGGAGTAAGGCTTGGGACGAAATCAAAGAATACCGTCGCAGCTGCAAACACTCAGGATACAAACCCAAGCTAGCCGATATAATAGACTTTTTTATATATGCCGACAAAGACTCCCCTCTTTTTAGCGAGAGTACTCTCCAAAAGCTAATCCAAGCTGGAGAAGAAGGTAAGTTAGATAACATCAAATCGTACCGCACGTATAGGTAACACCGTACTACAGGCATGTTAGGATATAACTATATTAGGTGCCTTTAGTCAGTCTATATCAAGCTAACCCAGTTAACTAAACACACCAATATCCGTACGTGGACTTGCACTATAACAATGTTCCCCTATAATACCCCGTCTTGTATTAGATTTTTTCATGCATAGTTCCCAAAGAACAGCCTGAATATATACCAACCGCTTGCCAGTAGCGAAGTAAGAGGATTTATTCTATATGACATTTAAGCAATTTGCTCTAGATAAACGTATAATCCATGCAATTAAACTTGCTGGATACACCACACCCACTCCCATCCAGTCTCAATCTATCGCCAAAATACTCGATGGCTATGATGTAATGGGCTTAGCCCAAACGGGCACTGGCAAAACCGCAGCATTCACATTACCAATACTGCAACATCTATTGAAGGGTCCGAAGCAACAACTTCGCGCACTTATTATTGCTCCTACTAGAGAATTGGCTGAGCAAATCCATTTGACGACTGTTGAACTTGGAAAAGGCACTAATTTGCGCAGCTTAGCCATATATGGCGGCGTTAGCAAAAATTCGCAAATCTCCAAATTACGCAAAGGTGTAAATATAGCTATAGCCTGTCCGGGCAGACTACTTGACCTTGTCGGCGACAAATACATTGATCTGTCGAATATTGAGATATTGGTGCTCGACGAAGCTGATCGTATGTGTGATATGGGTTTTTTACCCGACATTCGTCGCATAATAAAACTTCTTCCATCAAAACGGCAAACCCTGTGCTTCGCAGCTACCATGCCAGACGACATCAAGCGTCTGACGGACAAGATTCTGAAAGATCCTCTCAGAATACAAGTCGGAAAAATGTCCCCGATCAAATCTGTTGCTCATGCCCTATATCCAGTACCTACCGCACTAAAAAAGTCTCTTCTGTTTGCAATGCTAGAGCAGACACCCACCGGTCGTGTACTAATCTTTACTCGCACTAAATATAGAGCACGTAATCTAGCTCGCGATTTAGCAAAGCGCGGATACCGTGCAGAAGCACTCCAAGGAAACATGTCTCAAAATAAGCGTCAGAGAGCAATAGATGGCTTTCGCGGAAAAAAATACGACATTCTCGTAGCTACAGATGTTGCTTCACGCGGCATAGATGTACTGGATATATCTCACGTTATTAATTACGATATTCCTGATTCTACAGAGACTTACACTCATAGGATTGGGCGCACTGGTCGGGCTAATAAAACAGGTGAAGCCTTCACATTTGCGTCGACAGAAGATACTAGAATTGTACGAGAGATCGAACAAGCCATGGGGTCACCAATTGAACGAAGGACTTTGCAAGATTTCCAATACGGTAATTTCGTACCGGATAAACAATTCCAGGGCAAATACTCAAAACTAAAGCACTCAAAACCATCTCGCCGCCGCCGACGGAGAAGACGGTCTCGCATTCAGTCCAAGAAGGCGGGCACTAGAAACTAACCCAAAAAAATACTAGCGTCTACTTCTCCCCATCTCCAGCTCAGAAAGACACAAGACACTGCTATCGGCTAATTGTTGTATAGTATTACGATCAATCATTTTTATCGAGCCCTGGAATACACAATGAAGCCTATTGTCGTAACCAAAAAAGACAACCTAGAGAAAGAGATAAATTCAGGCGCAATGACTAGATTAGCAGGAGTCCCAGAACATCTTAGTAATGCAACAAATATTCATATGGCGATAGCCAATATCCCAACTGAAATCGTGGAGGAAAAGCCTAGTTTAGGAAGACAAGACTGCTAACTAAAGCTCTTCCGTTCTCTAACAACAAATACCGAATCGTGAAACAAAAATGAAAAGAGAAAGTATTCGTTGGAACCCATCGCACAACAAGCGCCCAAAAAGCAACACATGCTTTAGTCCAAGAACGGGTAAGCCACTAAGTGTGTATCCGTCACATTCTGCAGCGAAACAAGGAGCTGACTACGCAAACTCAGCGTACGATAGTAACCTAGTTCCTTATCAATGCAAAAAATGCAGGAAATGGCATTTGTCCCCGCAAGATAGGCACACACCAAGTAGTTTATGCCCTAAATGTATTGGAGCTAACGGCCGACGCAAGTCTCTGTACAAAACAAAAAGCGACGCAGCTAGTCGAGCCGACATACTAGCAAAAGAACAGCAGGTAGACCTTACTGTTTACCAATGTCCACACAACCGCGGTTGGCATCTAACAAAAGCACAGTGATCCGATCAATACATTGATATCATCATGATGACCAACGAAGAAACTGATCCCGCCAATCTACAGACAATCCTAGACAATATTCGTGCAATAGCACACAATTACAAACTCAAATATAGATTAGAGTTTTTATATGAGAATGATAGTGGAGCTCGTATAAGATTAGCCTCAGTAAGGCCTGAGAACGAACCTAACTACCAACGCACTCTTGTGGCCGGCAGAAGTTTTACAGAACACATGAAAGCTATATTAGAAGAAGAAATTCTTGTCGAACTACTAAAAGACCATAGCCAATGGACAGCACGTTACAATCAGACAGTAAAAGCCGCTAACTCAAATGTAGATGGGCACGCAATCAGTCAAGCCGTCGAGGAAATAAACAAAGCACTTGTGGATACAAAATTTTTGGATAAGAACACACAGTAACTACTGTTCTCTATTTTGAAAAAGATCTAACTTCATCATACTACTCTTTTTATTGGATTCACTACAGAAGAGCAGAGTTCAGCATCCTATTTCGATCGAGATAATTTGTAGCCGACATTCAAGCATCACGATATCTATCACCTATTCAATATCGTGATGCTCGTCAGATTCGAAGTTGTCACTATCATCATCCAGCAATTCATCATTATATGCGTCATCCACGTCTATTCGACCGGCAAATCTCTTTGAATTCCAGCCTCTTGTGTAAGCCCAGTACAAACCGATCACTACTGCTGCTGCCAGCCTAACATTTTGCGCAATAACAATGTCAAACCGACGAGCTCCAATAAAAACGATTGCGGTCAGACCCACGCCTATTCCTAACCACATTATAGTGAGGATGATCCTACCACTCAGTCTACTCAACCACGATCCGCTACTGTAGGATACTCGATATTCTGGCTCAAACGCCGGTGCTGAACCTGCCAGCTCTGCCACAGTCTTATCTAAATAACTGCCGCAATTGCTGCAGAACCTATGATCAACGTCAGCTTTGTTACCGCATTCAGTGCAAAACATCATATTCAGCAATTAAATGAATTATTGCATTGATTTTATACCAATTACGACTACTGCACCATTTCTGGAGCTGCCTATTAGTGAGCAACTTGCTGTTCTTCCATAGATGTCCAGAATCATATCCAATCACTCGAAACCATTAATCGAAATCAACATACACGTCAGTAGTACGCCTATCTTCAACGCGA
>CAJWIA010000012.1 GCA_913040765.1 uncultured Anaerolineales bacterium
CTATTAGTTTTGATTGTTCCTAGGAGGCGAAAAACGTATATTTATTATATCTCCATCTTGCACAATATACTCTTTGCCTTCCAACCTCCATTTTCCAGCTGCCTTCACTGATGCTTCCGACCCCAGTGACTTCAGGTTTGCAAAAGACATGACTTCAGCCCTGATAAAACCAGACTGCATGTCACTGTGGATGGTTCCTGCTGCTTGTGGTGCATTGGTATCACCTGTGATTGTCCATGCGCGTACCTCATTGTTACCCACTGTAAAAAAGGATTTTAGAGACATCATCTTATAGGCATTCTTAATGATTTTGTCTAGTACTGGTTCCGACATACCGTACTCTTTCATAAAAAATGAAGCATCACTTTGATCAAGTTGAGCAATCTCCATTTCCAATTTACTCATTAGTGAAATTGCAGCTGTTTTGAGATTATTATGTTTGCCAGTGTTAATAAGACAGTTTTCCATATGCGATTTGTCATCAGAATTAAGCACTATTAGCATTGGTTTGCTAGTAAGAAACCCAAAGCCAGAGACTAGTTTTTGCTGCTGTTTGTCTAAATGTACTGCACCTACACCATAGTTGGTTTCAAGGGCACCATGCAATTGCTCAAATAGTTTTTGCTCATACTCGATTTCTGAACGATTTCGTCCACCTCCCTTATCCCATTCACTCTTGAGGCTTTCCAGCCTTCGATCGACTGTCAGCATGTCGGCTATAGCAAACTCATCCAGAAGTATATTTATATCTTCTTCTATATCAATACGTTGCATAGGATGAGGGATGTTAAGATCATGAAAGTTGCGAACGACATGGATAAATCCGTCTACCTGTGACAAGATAGTTAAAAGCGACCGTGGAAAACTTTCTTGATCAGTTGTTATGCCTGATATATCTTGAAAGGTAATCTTTGCATGAGATATCTTTTTCAGACGATAATGAGTCGACAACCAGTCTATGCGTTCGTCAGGCACACTGACTATAGCTGTGTCTATTTGAGCCCTTCCATCAACAACTTTTTGTCCAGTTGGATTGTAATTATGTGTCAGAGCACTAAAAAGTGTGGTTTTGCCACATTGAGGTAATCCAATAATACCAAGTTTCATACCAGTATAACTTGACCGTATTACGTGGTTAGCTTAGAATGCCCTGTGTGCTCGCCGAAGTGGCGGAATTGGCAGACGCGCGCGACTCAAAATCGCGTACCCTTAGGGTGTGTGGGTTCGATTCCCACCTTCGGCATAGAATTATTGCTAACAGAAGTAATATTGTAAATTTGGAATGTGTTCTGAAACATATCAACAATTCTATCATGGCATGACCCGTTACGATTACAAATACCAACGTCAGAAACAGACTCGTGTATTGCGTCCGCAGCGCATGAATCGAGTGTCTCGTGTAGCCCTTTTGAATATTTTCATGGGATTACTAGTTGGTATTGGAGCTAGTCTTTACTATGCTTGGCAGATTTCACCAGTAAAATATTTGGATAATGATCCTTATGCGCTAAGAGCAGATTATGCAAATGATTATCTATTGTTGATCGCTCAGAAATATTCTATAGAGAAGGATATTCGTGTGTCACGTGCCTATCTTTCTGATTTAGGTTTGGATCGACCAGGTGAAGTTGTGGCTGCGCGAGTGGAATATATGATTGATACTGGACATAGTAGTGCTGATATAAATGCGATGGCCGAACTTGCAAAAGCACTTGGTGCAGACACAGCCAAAATGCAGCCTTTCTTGTCGTGAAACAAATACGAGTAAATCTTGTACTAGTAGGTCTTGTTGTTGGTGCTGCTATCGGTCTTATATTGGGGTGGGTTGTATATCCCAGGCAGCTCAGAATAGCCACTCCTAAAGATTTACACTCAGAGTATCGGGATAAATATGTGGTTATGGTTGCTGCAGCTTATAGTAGAGATGGAGATTTGGAAAGAGCTCGAATAAGATTAGATGAACTTGGAACGGAGGACGTTCTAGATGCTACAACTTCACAAGCCCAAAGGTGGGCTGCGGCTGAGAGATCTGATTTTGACGTGTCGGTGCTTGGAGAGCTTGCCTTTGCGCTAAGTGGTAGAGCTGTGGAACCCGAATCTGTTCCGGCTGATCTACCTATATCAACAATAGTTTCAAAGGTGAATTCAATAGTAACTCCTTATCCTACAGTAGTTGTACTTAGCCCAGTGCCTACTATTGCATTGTTGAATGAATACGTACTTCTTGAAAAGACTGTAATTTGTGATGAGCAAATCAGGAAACCGATGCTTAAAGTATATGTGATAGATGCTGTTGGTAATCCTATGCCTGGAGTGCAATTGAGGATAGACTGGGCCACTGGTAGTGATATGTTTTCGACAGGCTTACATCCGGACATTGGGATTGGTTACGGTGATTTCGCAATTGATCCACAACAAGTTTATACTCTGCAAGTTGGCAGTAGTTCTGATCCTATATATGGACTGACTAGCGAACCTTGTCGGATGGGTGATAGCGATGAATTTTCTGGTTCAATACTCGTTAAATGGCAGCGAGAAGGATAATTAATTATGGCAATTATTGATATTTCCGTAAATATTAAGCCTGGTTTTCCTGTTTGGCCTGGTCATCCGGAAATTAGGTTTACCCCAATACAGAAGATTGGAAATGATTCAAAAGCTAATGTGACGCAAATCGAATTGGGTGCTCACTCTGGTACTCATTTGGATGCACCACTTCACTTTTTGAAGGATGGATGCGATGTGACAGGTATTGATCTCGAGATACTTATTGGTCCAGCTTTGTTGATTGAGGTTTCTGATGTGCAGGTTGTAGATGCAGCTTTGTTGGATAAGCTGTCAATACCTAAGAATACGGAGAGGTTACTTATTAAGACTAGCAACTCACAATTATGGTCTGAAAACAATACTATGTTTCACAAAGATTTTGTTGCTATATCCGACTCGGGAGCCAAGTGGATTGTGGAACATGGGATTCGACTAGTAGGTGTTGACTACCTTTCAGTTGCTCCTTACGGTAATACTGGACCAACTCATTACACACTACTTCAAGCAGGGATCGTACCAGTCGAAGGTTTGAATTTTGATGGAGTAAAGGAAGGTAGATATCATCTAATATGTCTTCCTATCAAGCTTGAAGGATGCGAGGGCGCTCCTGCTAGAGCAGTATTGATTGATCTTGATAGATAATTATTGATTCGTGGTATTGCGGTAGTAAGTCGAGTTTGATATATATGGCAAGAAAAATAAAAGTTGCATTGCTTTCAAAAGCATGCGTAACAGGTGTATATAGAAGTAAATTAGACGAGATTATCAATCATTCTGACGTTAATCTTACTGTAATAGTACCGCCTGAGTGGAGAGATGAACGAGGCATATTACCATTTGAGGCAACGGATACTACAGGGTATGATATTCTAGTTGAACCAATAGCGTTTAACGGCAGCTATCATTTTCATTTTTATCCCCGATTACGTCGAAGACTGTTTGAAATTGATCCTGATGTTCTGCATATCGATGAAGAACCATACAATTTGGCCACCGGTCATGCAATTTGGGCCGCAAGGGGACATAGATGTAAAACCCTCTTTTTTTCTTGGCAGAACATTAACAAACACTATCCATGGCCATTTAGTGCAATGGAATCAAGTGTTATGCATCATGTGGATGCAGCTATCTTCGGCACTAGAAGTGCATCAAAGGTGTTCGAAGACAAAGGTTACAGAGGTGTTTCAAAGGTGATACCCCAATTTGGTGTTGATACTGAAGTGTACCGCATGCGGACTAATGCAAAGCAGATGGGGAGTGGTTTTAATATAGGCTTTGTAGGAAGACTTGTCCATGAAAAGGGAGTTGATATACTAATTCGTGTTCTAACTCGAATGCCAAAAGATGTTCGTCTGAATGTGTATGGATCCGGTCCTGAATTAGCTGCTTTGCGGGATCTAACCGAGAGTTTGCAAATACAGGATAGAGTATTAATTGCTCCATGGATGTCTTCTGACAAAATACCGGCATTACTACACACCTTTGATGTATTGGTGTTACCTTCTAGAAGCACTCCAGGATGGAAGGAACAATTCGGTAGAGTTCTGATAGAGGCTATGGCCAGTGGAGTACCTGTCATAGGCTCTAGTTGCGGTGAGATCCCTCATGTTATAGGTGATGCCGGGTTTGTGTTTCAAGAGAACGATTTGTTTGCTTTGGAAGAAGCACTTATGTTGTTATATTCCGATATTTCTCTACGCAGCGAATTAGGCCAGAAGGGTCGGAAGCGTGTGCTTACTCATTTTACACAAGCTAGTGTTGCATCCAGAACAGTTGATCTTTATCGAAGCTTGGTCGGCATTTCTTAAATGATATAATGTAGTCTTCAATGTCAGCGTACCAAACTAGAACACATAATATTGGACTAAACGCTTTGTTGCTCGGTTCAGGCAGCAAGGGTACGTACCGGCAAGCAGGTATTCATAGCTATATTGATGGTCTACTTTCACAGCTGAAAGACAAAGACCAACGGTTTTCATACAAAGCTTTTGTTTGTTTAGACAATGAAAATAAGTATGATGGATTAGCGGCTTATCAAGCACCTAATGCTGTAAATATATCGCCGGTTGCTCGAATATTGTGGGAGCAATTTGTGTTACCAAAAATAGCTAGGCGTAAGCGCTTGGATTTATTGCATGGTATGGCATTTGTGACACCGATATTGAGTGTTGTACCAACAATTGTGACTGTTTATGATCTTTCATTTCTCAGATTTCCTAGACGTATAAATCGGACAAATCGTCTATACCTATCATTGTTCACGCGGATTTCATGTATCAAGGCGCGTCGTATCATTGCAATATCTGAGCATACCAAGCAAGATTTGGTCAGTTTGTTGGGAGTTAAAAAGAACAAAGTGGATGTCATCTATCCTGGTCTTGGCAGAAACTTTAAACGCGCTTCGGAAGAATCGGTAAATAAATTTCGGGAGCGTAAAGGTCTGCCTGAAAGATTCATCTTTTACCTAGGCACTATAGAGCCTAGAAAAAATTTATCGGTCTTAATTCATGCTTATAATAAGATTAAACCGAAAAATGTAAAGCTTATATGTGCTGGTGACAAAGGTTGGCTGTACAAGGAAGTATTTCGAATCGTTGAAGAGCTGCATCTTGGTCGAGACATCATGTTCCCGGGTTTTGTACCAAAAGATGAATTATCATTGTGGTATTCTGCTTGCAGTGTGTTTGTGTACCCATCTGCCTACGAAGGATTTGGTTTGCCAGTGTTGGAGGCTTTGGCGTGTGGTGCTATCACTATAACTACCGATGCAGCGTCCTTGCCTGAGGTTGCTGGCAAAGCTGCTTTACTTGTTCCTCCGGGCGAGGTTGACATCTTGGCAGAATATATAGACGATGTACTAAATACTAAAGGCAAATATATTGAACTATGTAATGTTGGTCCAGAGCAGGCTGCTAGATTTAGTTGGGAAACAGCTGGCAGATTAACTGAGCGTACTTATGCGCGAGCTTTGGGTTTGCCCGACATACGACAAACAATTGATACCAAATGATTATGAAACAAATTAATTTGAAATCCCGTTGGATATGGATGCTGGTTGATCTACTCTTGATTTATCTGGCATCATATTTGTCCTGGTTCATTCGTTATGAACTTCGCTGGTTCCGGAATGTGGAAACAGGATTTTATAGTGATTTACAATCCTATTCTGCACTGTTCGTGGGATTGTCACTTGTGTTATTGCTTACCTTCAATGCCAATAAGGTATACAACATTGGTCGCAGTACTTCTTGGGTAGATGAAGTATATCGTATTGCTAATAGCGTTTTTGTAGGTACCATATTTGTAATGGCAGCAACATTTGGGCTAAGGCCATTGGCCTTTTCGCGCTTGCTGTTTTTATATGATGCTGTGCTGATAATTGTATTTCTTGGACTAATACGTGGATTAAGGCGCTTTCTAGAATCAAGACTCAGAGCTAGAGGAATTAATGTAACCAACTTGTTAATAGTCGGTGCTGGTGATATTGGTCGGGCTGTTATGCGCGCAGTTTTTGCACAACCCCATTTGGGTTTTAGAGTAGTTGGATTTGTAGACAACGACTCAGACCTTGGCGTTACTGACATAGGACGTTTTAAAGCACTAGGGTCTTTGTCTCAATTGGATAATATTTTAGAGTCAAGAGAAATTCATGAGGTTATCGTTACTCTTCCGTGGAGTGATCAACAGGAAATATCTCAATTAGTTAGTGCCTGCGAGAGAAGAGGCGTGCGTGCTCGCATAGTACCGGACATGTTCCAACTAAACTTAAGTAGAGTTAGTGTTGAAGAATTAGGAGGCATACCTTTAATTGGCTTGAAAGTGACGCGCTTCACCGAATCAGGTATGCTTGCTAAGCGTATGTTGGATATTTTGGTCAGTTTAGCTATATTTCCATTAGTGATTCCTGTGTTCCTGTTGATTGCTTTATTGGTGCGACTCGAATCCACTGGGCCAATATTTTTTACGCAAATCCGTGTGGGCAGATTGGGTCAGACATTTAAGATATATAAATTTCGCTCTATGGCTGTTGATGCTGAAAGTCAGCAGGATGAACTAACACAATTGAACCAAGCTGCTGCACCTCTGTTTAAGATTCCTGAGGATCCCCGCCTAACTTGGACGGGAAAGTGGCTTCGTAGATCGAGTTTAGATGAATTGCCCCAGCTTATTAATGTCTTGCAGGGAGATATGAGTATTGTAGGACCACGCCCTGGACTTCCCAAGGAAGTTAAACAATATAAGCATTGGCACCGTCAGAGACTAGATGTGCTACCAGGTATTACTGGATTGTGGCAAGTGTCTGGGCGCAGTGATATAGCTTTCGATGAAATGTGTTTGTTGGACATTTACTATATAGAAAATTGGTCATTGCCTTTAGATGTTATTTTGATTTTGCGCACAATTCCGAAAGTTTTTATGGGTAGAGGTGCATATTAATAGTCACCATTAGCTCAAATTTGACAGATTATTGTGAGTGTTGTTTGTTGGCGTAGCTTGTGTTGCGAAGAAGCAATGCTAGTAGGCATATGGTCAATCCAGAAATGATCACTCCCATCCGAACAGATCTTGGACTATATTCCCACTCAATTGTCCATGTCCCTCTAGGAAGAGATACTGCTCGAAGCAAACCAAATGCGCGCAAACTTTCAATTGTTTTGCCATTAGCACTTACCTTCCATCCTGGATAATCAATTTCGCTCAGAACAATTATCCCTGGGGCACTCAAGCTCACTTCTGCTTCAATATAGTGATTGTTATGTTTAACTAAAACTGCACTTTCAGAATCTATTGCTGATTTTGGTTTTGGAGACGGGGATTTTTCTAGCACAACTGTTTGGTATGGATCAAGCCATTTCATGGATGAGGTGACCTGAAATGCATTATCTTGATTGGGTACAATCTCAAGGTCGTGTGTGATCCATACAGGTTTGCCACCTAAATCTAGTTGGTAGATATTAGGATGAGTCATGTTATCAATCAAATTCACACCAGGGTATTCTATGCTGCGTTCCGTTATTACGTAGCGAACATTAAGGAGCTGCCACCATCGAGTCTCCGGTACTTTTCTCATAAATTTGTGATAATTAGCTAGTGAAAGCGGTCCATTACCTGTTACATCACGGAGATGAAAGATTTTCCCCGCATTACCTCCACTTGGCAACAATGCTTCACTACTAATTCGCCAGTAACCTGGTTGATTCTGAAGATAATTTACTGCGAGTGTGTGGTTATAGAAACCCTCTTCAGGTGGCTTCTGTAATATGACACCATAATTAGCAATGAACAAATCAGCTGTGACAATTATTATAGATATGGGTAATAACCATTTGGGTATCCAGTTTTGTAGTATTAATTGTTTGTATCCATAACCTGCTAATACGACTAATGCAAAACAAACCAAGAAAGCAGCGCGTTCTTGGCCACGAAACAATGCTGCATTAGGTGCCAATGAGTATACAAATGGATATACAAATCCGTGGCGTCCTAATGACAATAATAGAGAAAATGTGAATATGATTCCCCAGTACCATATCACAACTTGTCGTTGGCATAATCCTATTAATGCAAGCAAGAGAGGGAAAATTCCCACGTATAGTGGCGACCACTCATCAGTATTGGGGCGCACAAGTCCTACTAATGCATTAGTGCCAAATCCGCCAGATACTTCGTTGTATGAAAGCCCTATGCGATTGGACACTAATGCCAATTGAACACTGGGTATCCATTGGGCTGCACTTAATCCTAATGCTATAGTGATTATTATCGATATAACAGTTAGAGCGAAACGTACTTCTTTCCAGTTTGCGGAACTGCGCATTAGAACATATGTGACTATTACAAAAATGCAGTATGAAGTAGTTTGTGGATGTCCTGCAAGGATGCTGAATCCCATTGCAACTCCTGCAATAGCAGCAAATTTAAGCGTGCGTTTTGTGACTGATATTTCAGCCAGCCATAGTCCGGCAGGCAACCATGTAGCAGCCTCTATGATAGGAGTTTGAAGCATAGGGTATGAAGTTAGAAATCCACTTAATCCAAAAGATATCCCTGACAACATAGCCGCACCTATACTATTGGTTAGGTGTTTCACTAACAAGAATGTAAACAAGGCACTTAATCCTAGATGAAAAATTGCTTCAATTTCTAATGCTAAGAATCGTAAAGGAGCGGGTACTAACGCTAGCCATAATCCTAAAGGATAAAAGGTTGCATGTTGACTTTCTGAAATAGCTGGATATCCTCCAAATGTGTAAGGATCCCAAATGGGTAGGCGTCCGCTACGTATTTCTTCTGCTGCAAAAGAACGAAATGGGTAGTGTTGTGCAACAAAATCTCCTTGAGCAAAGACATGTCTGTCATCACTGTTTGGCCACCAAATTTGCCAAAACAGCAGAAATGGCAATATCACAAGTATTATGCCTGCAAAGATAGATTTGTTTGTTGCAAAATAGCGCATTAGTAGATTATAGACCTAGTAGTATCCTACACTAAGTTTTTTTTCTGGTAGTTAAGGGTGTTTTGGTAAGGTTGGTTAGATTATTGGTTACATGCTGCTTCATAGACAAAAATGATCTAACATTAACTAATTAACAACAGACATATGTAGAGATATGGTTCAAATAGCATTTGTGAGTGTCAAAGCTGTAAACCAGATAATTAACTGCGCTATCAATGTAATTGTCAATAAAAGATGTGCTACAAATCGTTCATCTTTGTTCCGAAGTAGAACAAGACCAGTCATTGTGTTGACTAACCATATTAATGATCCTATCATTGGTAAATTAAATAGGTTATGTGTTGATCCGTACCTTATTGCAGTTCCTTCATAACTCAAATTTAATGGGATAGGGTTAGGGAGAGTTGGTACTGTTCGAGCAATAAATGCAAACAACAGCAGTATTGACAGCAGTGAAATCCCAAGCAAGATAAGTGCTGGGCCGTGATTTTTCCAAGTAGCAATCTTATCTGAAGTTTCCATATCGATGCCTATTGGTACTAGTACTTGACATCTAATAACATATTGTCAGACGTACTCCAACCATTCTTTTGATCGTTTACCAGTCCCATTGACTGTATCAAAAAATACCTGCTGAATTGTTTTAGTTATTGGACCAGGTTTGCCTAGACCTATAGTGCGATGGTCGACGGCTCTGACAGGAGTGACTTCAGCTGCAGTTCCGCAGACAAATAACTCATCAGCAATATATAATTGATCGCGTGAGATGAGATTCTCGGTAATATTGTATCCAGAGTCTTTGGCTATGGTAACCAATGAATTTCGTGTGATTCCTTCTAGAATGGTTGCTCTAGGTGGCGTCTCTATATCTTGATCATTTACGACGAACAAGTTTTCGCCGGAACACTCCGACACGTATCCGTTAGGATCAAGCATAATGGCCTCATCATATCCTGATCGCAATGCCAAAGTTTTAGCCAATACAGAATTCACGTAGTTCCCAGATATTTTTGCTTTTGTCATACTGACATTGATATGATGACGTGTAAATGATGAAACCATCATGTGAACTCCTCTTTCAAGCGCTTCGTCACCTAAATAGGTTCCCCATTCCCATGCAGCGATACCAATTTTTGCAACTGATGCATCTAAATCTAGACCTAGAGGTCCATCAAGGTAAATTAGGGGTCTAATATAACAACCTTTGAAACCATTCGCTTTGATTGTTTCAAAAGTAGCCTGACATAAATCGTCTATGCTATAAGGAAATTCGCTTACGCCCAATATGAGAACAGAATCTAGAAGCCGTTGCATATGTTCTCGTAATCGGAACACAGCTGCGCCTTCTGGAGTTTCATAACACCGTATACCTTCAAATGCTCCGATTCCATAGTGCATAGTTGGGCTTAGAAAGTGAATGTTAGCTTCTTCAAATGGCACAATCTTGCCATTCATCCAAATATAGTCTGCTTTCATCATGAAACTCCTGTATCTATAACTTCCAGCATAATTGAGTTTATCTTTATATCATTATACAACTAGAGATTGTGAATCCCAAATCAATTGTAAGGGAATCCATAAAGAAAAGTAGCCCGTCCATGGACGAGCTACACGAGATAGGTGTTGTTTTGTTTCTACTACATGTTGATTTTATGCTTCTGTAAATTCACCCTCTACTACATCTTCATTGTCAGGCTTATCATCGTCACCAGAATCACCAGAGTCTGAACTATCTTGTGCGCTGGCGGCTGCTTGTTGACTTAGTGCATGGGAGGCTTGCTGTAAATTCTGTGTCAAATCTTGTATTTTTGCTACATCCTCATCCTGCATGCTCTCACGAAGTTCTTGAATTTGTGTTTCAATTGAATTTCGTTCGTCAGTATCTAGGTTTTCTCCTAATTCTTCTAATACCTTTTCAGTAGTATAAGCTACACTATCGGCCTCGTTACGAGCTTCAACCAATTCTTTCCGTTTGCGGTCCTCAGCCTCGTTTTGACGGGCATTGTTGACCATATTTTCTATTTCTGAGTCATCAAGATTTGTGCTAGCTGTGATTGTTATTTGTTGCTTAGCACCAGTGGCTTTATCCTGCGCTGTTACACTGAGAATTCCGTTTGCGTCAATATCATAATCTACTTCAATTTGTGGCATACCTCTTGGAGCTGCTGGAATTCCCTCTAGCCGAAATCTTCCTAGGCTCATGTTGTCTGAAGCCATTGATCTTTCGCCTTGTAATACATGTATATCGACAGCTGTTTGATTGTCAGCAGCAGTAGAGAACACTTCGGTCTTCTTGACTGGTACGGTAGTATTACGTTCAATCAGGGGAGTCATTACTTCTCCTAACGTTTCCAATCCAAGAGTTAATGGTGTGACGTCTAGCAGTAGAACATCTTTGACTTCCCCACCTAGTACTCCTCCTTGGATAGCTGCTCCTATCGCAACCACTTCGTCCGGGTTTACACCTTTGTGTGGCGACTTCCCAGTTAGTTGCTCAACCAGGTCTTGTACCATGGGCATTCGTGTTGAACCACCCACAAGTACTATTTGATCTATATCTGATGCCGATGCGCCAGCATCCTTAAGTGCACTCTCAAATGGCCCACGCAACCGCTGTACTAATCCCTGAGTGAGTTGTTCGAATTCACTACGCCCCAGGTTTATCTGTAGATGTTTAGGTCCTTCAGCATCTGCAGTGATGAACGGTAAATTTATTTCAGTTTGTTTCATAGAGCTAAGTTCAATCTTAGCCTTTTCTGCTGCTTCTCTTAATCTTTGTAATGCTTGGCGATCGTTGCGTAAGTCGATACCCTGATCTTTTTTGAACTCATCTGCTGCCCAATCCAGGATAGCTTGGTCCCAGTCGTCGCCACCTAAATGTGTATCCCCATTAGTTGCTTCCACTTCAACCACACCTTCTGCTACTTCTAGAATGGATACATCAAAGGTGCCTCCACCAAGATCAAATACAAGAATTTTCTCATTAGCATTTGATTCTAGACCATAGGCCAAAGCAGCAGCCGTAGGTTCGTTGATAATGCGCATTACTTCCAATCCAGCTATTTTTCCGGCATCTTTAGTGGCTTGTCTTTGACTATCGCTAAAATATGCAGGTACGGTTATTACAGCTTGTGTAACAGGGGTACCTAAATAGCTTTCAGCATCGGACTTTAATTTTGCGAGAATCATTCCAGATATTTCTTGAGGAGTATATGTTTTGTCTGTTTGAGGTATTTTTACTCTAGCATCTTCTTTGGATCCAGAAACGATTTCATAGGGCACCATACCACTCTCTGTAGTCACTTGGTCGGCTCTGAGACCCATAAGTCGTTTGATTGAATATATTGTATTCTGTGGGTTTGTTACTGATTGTCGTTTTGCAGTTTGACCCACCAGTCGCTCACCGTTTTTGTTGAATGCTACTACTGACGGCATGGTTCTAGTTCCCTCACTAGTGCTTATTACTGCAGGGTCACCTCCTTCCATTACCGCTATGACAGAGTTGGTAGTACCTAAATCAATTCCAATAATCTTCGACATTTCAATTCCTCCATACAGGCTTATAGCAATCACAGTATGTTCTATGTGATAACACTCTATATGTTAAGGGATAGATGTTTGAGAAACATTAGAGGTATATAAAGATATTATCAACATATTGCAGTAGAGCAAATCAGCAATATGCGAGATTTTCGGTTATACTAAATTATTGTGTCTCAGAATGATCCAAAATACTCTATCGTAGCACCTGTATTTAACGAAGAAGAAACACTACCTGAATTTTACAGGCGTATATTCGCAGTTGTTCAAGAACTGGATAGTGCAACCGAACTGTTGTTGATAGATGATGGCAGCACTGATAATTCTTTAGCACTTATGCAAGAACTCCAGGCTCAAGAGTCGTTTGTGAGAATTATTAGTTTTTCCCGTAATTTTGGTCATCAGGTTGCTATCACAGCTGGCATAGATTACGCAAAGGGTGACGCAGTTATAGTTATAGACTCTGATTTGCAAGATCCCCCTGAGGTTATTCATGAGTTAGTCTCCAAATGGAAAGCAGGCGCTGAGTTGGTTTTGGCGGTACGTTCGGCACGCAGAGGAGAGAGCTGGTTCAAGCGTGCCACTGCATCTTTTTTCTATCGATTAATTGACAAGCTGACAGATTTACATATACCAAAGGATAGTGGTGATTTTAGACTGATGGATCGCAAGGTAGTGCAAGCACTGCGAAAAGTTAGAGAACAACATCGGTTTATGCGGGGCCTTTCAGTGTGGGTAGGATTCGAGCGGGATGAAGTGTTGTATGTACGGGATGAGCGATTTGCCGGTCGCAGCAAATATCCCCTTAGTCGTATGCTTCGTTTCGCCACTGATGGTATCACTAGTTTTTCTCATGTTCCCATGCAGCTTTCGATGACATTGGGTTTTTTCTTTGCTGGGGTTGCATTGCTTGGTATCCCAGCAATTATAGCGCTACGTTTTTCTGGAAGTAGGGAGTTTTTTGGTCAGGCCACAACATTGGTTAGCGTGTTGTTATTGGGTGGAGTTCAACTGATATGTTTGGGGATTATAGGTGAATATCTAGGACGCATATATAACGAAGTGAGGCGGCGACCACTATATTTGATTTCGAGAAAATGGGGCTTCGATAGAGATGATGAGGGATTATCAGAATAATTTGCCTAAGTTCTGGAAGCAATTATGAGTAATCCTATTCGTTTGCTCCATTTCGCAGATGTGCATGTGGGTATGGAGAATTATGGTCGACTCGACTTGGATAGTGGCACTTCGACACGAGTTCGCGATTTTCTAGACCGTATGGATGAGGTGATTGACTACGGAATAAATAATAAAGCAGATATTGCAATATTTGCTGGTGATGCATTTAAAACGAGAGATCCAAATCCAACACAACAGCGCGAATTTGCAACGCGCCTTAAACGTCTAGCTGATCATATGCCATTGCTGGTATTGGTAGGTAATCATGACGTGCCGGGCATGGCTTCTAAGGCAAGCAGTGTTGATATTTTCAAGGCTCTTGATGTTCCCAATGTTATCGTTGGGAACGAGCCTACAGGTGAGGTAGTGGACACTAGGAGTGGACCTGTGTTCCTAGCTTGGATGCCGTATCCTATGCGTAACAGGTTACTTACTAAGGATCAATATCAAGGAAAATCATTGCATGATCTGGATTTGGCACTCCAGACCGCTGTAGTTACTATTATCAAGGATTTGGCGGGTAAAGCTATAGAATATGATATGCCTCGCGTACTAAGTAGTCACTTGTCAGTATCTGAGGCCAAACTCGGATCAGAGCGTAGTGTCATGCTCGGTAAGGATGTGTCTATAGGTAAATCGGTTCTTAACGACCAAGTGTGGGATTATGTAGCTCTAGGACATATTCACAAACATCAGGATGTTAACTCAGGTTCATATCCGGGGATTGTCTATTCAGGGAGTTTGGAGAGAATAGATTTTGGAGAGGAAAAAGATTCTAAAGGATTTTGTTGGATAGAGCTTGAGCGTGAAAAAACCGTATGGAAGTTCGTACAAGTTGATGCTCGTCCGTTTTTGACCATTCGAGTAGATGTGCGTGATCACGAAGAACCTACCACTGCTATTCTAAGTTCCATATCAGCACATGATATTAAGGATGTAGTGATTCGCCTTATGATAAATATCAAGTCGCAAAATGTGCAGTTGCTAAGAGACAATGATATTGTTGCAGCTTTGTCCGATGCACATAGCTATTCTATAAACAAGGATGTTGAGCACGAAGCTAGGACGCGAATCGGTGGGGTGGCTGCTGAGACACTATCCGCCGAAGAGCTTCTTAAGCATTATTTAGTTGACAAAGGGTATATGCCTGAACGCATAAAAACTCTTTTGACAGCCGCTAACAATATTTTCCAAAATGATACTAAATCATAACCAGACTTTTCATTCAAACAAAGAATTAATCGCCTCGCGTGACGTGGACCACTATAAAATTACCCCCTGCCACATGGAATAAAAACAAAAAACTTGACATACCTTGTTGAGATATTGTATATTAGTATACAGTCGGTTACGGTCAATATACTGCGTTCACCGGCGATGCATCAGATAGGCCCGAATAAAATTATATATCTGCCGACCTAGTGGTTTTCCTCAGAAGTCAGGGGTTTTAGTCATCGCTTGTGACAGGAGTTGCCAAGAAAGAATTGCAAATAAATAATTACTAAATTGATAGTATGACACGTTGACCTGTTAAACATAAAGGTCGCAATCATCCTGAATGGATGAAAGGATATTGAAATGATCAATTACATTTTAAGTTGGGAAAGTAACGTTAATATGCAGACAGCAGGTACACCTGGTGGTCCTCCAGCGGGCGAAGGCGGTACACCTGGCGGTCCTCCAGCGGGCGAAGGCGGTACACCTGGCGGTCCTCCAGCGGGCGAAGGCG
>CAJWIA010000013.1 GCA_913040765.1 uncultured Anaerolineales bacterium
ACACCGATCATTATGAATGGTCTTAAACGACTGGAATATCGCGGTTACGATTCAGCGGGGATGGCGACTATAGATGCCGGAACAATCAATATACGTCGCGATGCAGGTAAACTTGCACGTTTGCAATCCCTGGTATCTCAACAACCTCTGAGTGGCAATATTGGCATAGGACACACTCGCTGGGCTACGCATGGCGAACCCAATGAACGTAATGCTCATCCGCATATGGGAGCTACAGGCAAAGTAGTTTTGGTGCACAACGGTATAGTTGAGAACTATATGGAATTGCGAAAGCAACTGATTGCAGATGACATAAAACTACAATCGGATACCGATAGTGAAGTAATCGTACATCTGGTTGAGAGATATCTTAGTGAAGACAATAGTTTAGAAGAGTCAGTACATCAGACTATTGGTCGCCTGCAAGGAGCCAATGCAATAGTATTGATCTCAACCATAGAGCCTGACAAAATCATAGCCGCCCGTGTAGGTAACGCAGGTGGTATAGCAATAGGAGAAGGCAACAATGAAATGTTTATTGCCTCAGATATGCCTGCAATCCTTGAGCATACTCGTCGTATTGCATTTCTAGAACCAGGTTGGTTGGCCACAGTAGACGCAACAGGATTTGTTACACGTAACATGGTGGGAGACCCAACCAGTAGTGAAATCCATAATATCCCTTGGGACCCAGTCGCAGCAGAAAAGGGAAACTATCGGCACTTCATGCAGAAAGAAATCCATGAGCAAGTCCGAGCTATTACAGACACTATAGGAGGTCGTATTGATTTCAGATCTGGCAAAATAACCTTACCTGATCTAACATTAACAAAATCTCAAGCAAAAAATATTGATCGTATTGTAATTACTGCATGCGGCACTGCCGCACACGCCGGCATGGTAGGCAAAACTCTAATAGAGGAACTAGCTCGCATTCCTGTTGAAGTAAGTATTGCCTCCGAGTTTCGATACTCCAACCCTATAGTCGACGAACATACGATAGTGCTAGCCATTAGTCAGAGTGGTGAAACAGCTGACACTCTTGGAGCAATGAATGAGGCCCATGAGAGAGGAGCTACACTGTGGAGCATTGTCAACGTGATAGGATCGCAAGCTATGCGTATGGCTTCTGGATGTATTCCAATGCAAGCTGGTCCAGAAATTGGCGTAGCATCTACAAAAGCATTTACGACTCCTTTAGTAGATCTATACCTTTTAGCAATACTACTAGGTCATCTACGAGGCGAATTAAATGATGAAAAGATGCGTCAGCTAGCAGGTTATCTAGCACTTTTACCTCAACAGGTAGGCAACTTACTAAGTCGTGATGCTCAAATCAAGAAAGTGGCTCTAACACTTAGAGACATGGAACACTGTTTATACTTAGGACGCGGTATACAAATGCCTATTGCGTACGAAGGAGCACTGAAACTAAAGGAAATTTCTTATGTACATGCGGAAGGATATCCAGCGGGAGAAATGAAACATGGTCCTATTGCTCTAATCGACAAGAACATGCCTGTGGTAGCTATTGCAACACGGGACCAATGGTATGAAAAAATGATAAGCCAGCTGCAACAAGCACGTTCGCGTGGTGGGCCTATAGTGATAGTGGCCACAGACGGAGACGAGACTATTACAGAAATTTCAGATAAGGTTCTTTGGGTACCAAAAAGCTATTGGATGCTAAGTCCAGTTCTAACGACTATCTCACTACAATTATTAGCGTATCATATAGCAGTGTTGCGAGGATGCGATGTTGACCAGCCACGTAATCTGGCGAAAAGTGTAACTGTAGAGTAACAATTATTTAGAAACTGTCTCATTTATCCGCTAATGCTTGGGCGCTGCGCAGTGTGTTGCTCAACAATTGAGCTATTGTCATCGGACCAACTCCACCCGGAACTGGTGTTATATGACCAGCAACTTCTTTGACCTCATCAAAATGTACATCACCCACAAGTTTGTTTTTCCTAAATAGTTTAACAAGACCTTCAACTGCTATATCCTCCGGCAAATGATCGCGAGAGTAAACATCTCCACTACTTTCATCTAAGTAGCCCATTCTCTTACGACCCCCCTTCTCAGACAAATCTTGATGATGAGCAGTGAAAACATCTCCACTAGACACACAGCGGAACTCTCTATCACCGGTATGCGAAATCCATTTGTTGTTAATACCAACATCAATCACAAACGCTCCTGGTTTAACCCAGTCTCCCTTAACCATTTCTGGTCGCCCAACAGCAGCAATCAGAATGTCAGCTTGTCTACACACTTCAGGCAAATTGATAGTACGAGAGTGACATACTGTGAGAGTGGCATTACGTTTCAGCAACAACATTGATGCAGGAAGGCCTACTATATTCGAGCGACCTAAAACAACAGCATTAGCACCAGAAAATTCTGCTCCAGACTCTTGCAGTAAACGTATGCATCCATCGGGAGTACAAGGCACAAACAATGGTTCACGACCCTTCATCCCCAATTTTCCGATATTAACAGGGTGGAACCCATCTACATCCTTTTCAATGCTAATTGATGAAAGTACTGCTTCTTCGTTTATGCCATCAGGCAATGGTAATTGTACCAATATTCCATGCACACGAGAATCTGCATTCAAGTCGCGCACAAGACCGACAATTTCATTTTGTGTAGCATCAGATGGTAGTACATGTCCAAATGACTCAATACCTACTTCTACACAAGCCTTTTGTTTAGCACGTACATATGTTTGAGACGCTACGTCGTCGCCCACTAGTACAACAGCTAACCCAGGAGTTATTCCTGAATCTTTCAATAATCTTCTTACACCGACAGCCACTTCAGAACGTACCTTTGCTGCTATGGCAATCCCATCAATCAAACTAGCTGTCATTTCAGTAATCCTTACTCATCCGTGTTCAGTATAAGACAAATGTTTGGCATTACTAACGAGGCAGCAACACTACTGAACTACTCGTACCGTAATGCCTCTATAGGACTGAGTCTAGCAGCACGACTCGCAGGGTATATGCCAAAAAATATACCCACAAATGCCGCAAAAAAGAAGGCCATCACAATTGTATTTGTTTCTACGCTGGCCTGTACCAAATCTGCTGCACTTACTCCATAGGCGATACCCCAACCTACAGCTATCCCAGTGATTCCGCCTATCAAACTGAGCACCACAGTTTCAATCAAAAACTGCAACATTATTGTCCTACGTCTCGCACCTACGGCCTTACGCAAGCCTATCTCCCGTGTACGTTCGGTTACAGAGACTAGCATGATGTTCATGATACCAATACCACCAACCAATAACGAAATGCCAGCGATTGCCCCAAGAAACATAGTCAGAGTAGCCGTAATTTCATCAAATGCCTCCAAGAAAGCATTCTGGCTGAATACCGTAAAATCTAACTCATCACTCAATTTCAAACCATGTTGCTGTCGCATAATACGTTCTATTTGCACCATCACCCATTCGACATCTTCTGCTGTAGCTGCTGACATAGAAACAGAACTAACTATTCGTACACCATTACTGAAAGCACGATTGCCAAATAAACGAGTATATCCAGTTTCCATAGGAATCAATGCCACATCATCTTCACTACCAAAGCCTCCCCCTCCCTTACTCTCGAGCACACCGACCACCTCAAAAAATATGCTATCAATTCGTATTGTCCTTCCCATTGGATTCAAACCTGAGAACAGTTCTGTGGCAGTCTCTGATCCTAAGACTACTACTCTAGCCCTACCTGCATTATCACCATATGCCAAAAAGCGTCCCTGTGACAATTCCATTGAACGTACTAGTTGATATTCTGGCATAGTACCTATAACTTCTACATCCACAGTGTTGCCACCATAGGTAAGTTGCAGCATCTTACTAAAGGTAGGTGCCATCACGCTGACTTTCTCCAGACTCTTAGATAATTTGTTGTAATCATCATAAGTGAGTTTCGCCTGAATCCGTTGTCCACCCCGTTCAAATATGCCAGGAAACAATTGTATATTGTTAGATCCAATACCTTCAATTTGTTCTGTAATGGATGCAGTAGCTCCATTGCCAATTGCCATTAGAGCAACCACAGCAGCAACACCGATTATTATCCCTAACATTGTAAGAACAGATCGAAGTTTATTGACTGCTAGTGCGCGCAACGCTACGCGAACATTTGCGAAGACATTCATTTGTTTTCATCTCCTGATATACATCCATCATGGAGCATAACACTTCTCGGCATAAGAGCAGCTACTTTAGAATCGTGTGTTACTACACACAAAGTAATACCTTGTTCCTGGTGTAATTTCTGAAATAAATCCATGAGTTCGGCACCTGTTTTTGAATCGAGCGCACCAGTCGGTTCATCTGCCAGGAGAATCGCGGGCCTATTCACCAAAGCACGTGCAATAGCAACGCGTTGCTGTTGTCCTCCTGAAAGCTCACCAGGATTATGATGAGCTCTATCGCTCAATCCAACTAAATCTAATGCTTCTTTAGCCTGGGTCTGTTTTTTATGCCCACCAATACCAGCATAGGTCAGGGGGAGCATAACATTCTCAAGTGCACTAGTTCTAGCTAATAAATTGAACTGTTGAAACACAAAACCAATCTTATTGCCCCGAATTGCTGCCAATTGAGTATCACTCATGGACTCTACATAGGATCCATCCAGCCAATAACGGCCACTGGTCGGTTTGTCCAAACAGCCAAGTATAGCCATTAATGTACTCTTTCCTGATCCAGAAGCACCCATTATAGAAAGCATCTCTCCAGTATTTATAGAAAGATTAATACCATCTAGAGCACGTACAGTAGTTTCGCCCATTTGATAATGCTTGCTAATATCCTCAATGCGAATTACTACTCCATCATCTACTAGCACATCTTTGTCAATGTCCAAATTCTAACGTCCACCTCCAAATGGGCTGCCACTATTAGTTGGCGTTGGAGTGAAAATTACTACGAGTTGACCGGGTAGTAAATCACCATTTACAACTACTTGATCGCCTTGGATAACCCCACTTTCTATAGTTACACGTGTTTGTTCTTTAGAGGATGTATTAAACACCATCAAATATTCGCCTTCGTCATCATATTGCACTGCATCAATGGGTACCGCTAAGGCTTCTTTTTGGACTTCAGTCACAATTTCCACATATGAGGTCATACCCAACATAATGCCATCTGCCTGCTCACTAAGAGTGACCGTGACAGGATAGCGCACTAACCCTTGAATAGTTTCACCGAAAGGCGCAATATGAGTCACCAATGCAGGCACTTCAACATATGACAAAGCATCAAACGTGACACTAGCTGTCTGACCTATTTTGACTCCTCTGACCTCAGTCTCATCAACTGATACTTCAACTAACAACTTGTTCGTATTTGCTAACCTGACAGCCGGAGTGGATTGATCTGTCGAATCTCCAGATAAATAGTTTAGTTCGACAACTTTACCATCGAAAGGAGCCTCTAACCATAGGGAACTCAAAGTAGCTTGCGCAGCTGTAACTTTAGCTTCAGCTACTGCAACATCATCTTCATCTGGTCCTACAACCAATTCCTGTAGTTGCTCTTCTGCATCTGTAAGTTTAGATTTTGCTAATTCAATATCGGTCAATCGAGGACTAAGCAATAGTTCCAAATCATCTTCAGCATCTACTAGATTGCCCTGAGCTACTGCCAAGTCTTCGACTTGTGGGTCAAGTAGACTCGCCAAATCCTCTTCTGATTCGGCCAATTCACCAGCAGCATCTTGCACATCTGCCTCCATTAGGGCTTGATCAATTGGGTCAACTCCAGACAAGGCATCATCCAAATCTTCTTGTGCATCGACCACTTTCTTAGCAGCCACGTCCAAAGCAGTTGTATTACTCATGCGAGTACGCTCGACTTGCAATTCTGCTTCTCGTACTCTTTCTTTAGCAGCAGATACATCCTCGTTAGCTTCCAACAGTGTCCGTGTTACCCCATCTACAGAAACTGCTCGGGTAGAGTCGCAAATTCTAAACAATTGATGCTCTACTATATTCCCATAAGTGTCCTTCAGCACATTGCCTGTCTCCTCGAACACTTGGTAAACTGGACCGACCAAATACGTATAACCACTGTATGCTAGCTCTTCAGTTACCGTAAGCTGCATATAGTCTCTATCATCTTCTTCTTCAACTTTATGTACGACACAACCATCTATTGCCTTTTGTACGCTGACCTGTCTTTCTTTCATATCGTCTAATGTATCAAGTGCATTCTGAAGAGCACTAGTAGCTGTACCAATATCTGTAAGTTCGATATCTTGCTCTGCACGAGCTAAATCAAATTTAGCATCCCGCAAAGCATCTTGAAGAGCCTCAATGTCAGGATTTAGCAAATCATCCAAAGCCTCCTGTTGATCTCTAAGTGCATCTTTCTTCGAAGCAATCTCCTGCTCAGCGGCTGCAATCTGTGCAGCACTAGGACTCTTAAGTTCATTTAACGCGTCCCTGGTATCCGCCACTGCCTGGTTAGCCTGTGCCACACTTGATTCGGTCGGATTCTCAATATTGTCCAATTCTTCAATTGCGTCTGCAACCGATTTTTGTGCATTACTAATTTGTAAATCAGTTGGATTTAGTAATGCATCTAAATCTTTGCGCGCTGAGATCAAGTCAGCCTGTGCCATGATCACATTTTGCGGGGCACTTAGTGGATCAAGTTCCAATAAAACATCGCCCTTACTAACATCGTCACCCACTTCCACCATGACTTTTGCAACAATACCGCTAGTTTCCCAATATATCTCGCCTGATTGTGAAGCTATAAGTGTGCCCGAAGCATCAATGATACGCTCTGCATCCAACAGAACTACTTCACCAGTTTCTACCAATTCCTCTTCGCTTGGACCACCTTGGAACAGGCGCTGCACAAAACCAAACGGGCCTCGTCCACTCCCCACTCTACCTCGCCCGCCCGAACCCCTATTAAACTCCCCAGAAGATTCAGAAAATTGCTGATTTGATGCCTGCCGCATAGGTAGAACTATACGAGCCAGACCATATACAACAATACCCATAATGATCAGTATTCCGAGCACTACTACCCAGCGAGGTACTACACGATTATTGCTTCTATCATTGCCAGAATTCATTTAATCTATTACCGCCTTTGGTTTACAATAATTACATCACCAATGCTCTTATAAATATTGCAAATAATTATCGAGTTCACCTGGAACTCACTATATGTTATTACTAGAATATGTTATCGGATTACTATTAGAGATATATAAATCTTTCAGCCAACTTTTCATCAGTGCTCCCAGAAAAGTACCACTTTCGATGTAACACGAATTACTATTCTTGCCTACCAAACAGCCATACGGCCGGTATCAAAAATAGAACAGAAAAAGAGGCCATCATCATCACATTATAAGTCACTGGATTTAAAGATACTGTATGCATTAAATCCGGAGGCACTAGTGCTTGTAAGGATACCTGTCTTAATGGGTCTACACCATAAGTGACGGGGTCCAACTTTGAAAGTAAGTACATCCAAACCGGTACACCACGAAGTGGGAAAAATGCACCAGAAAGAAAAAACATGGGTAATAGCACAAAATTCATCATCATATGAAAGCCTTCCATAGATTTTTGCCTTGCTGCTATAAGAATACCTAAAGATGTCATCATAACTGCAAGCATCACCATGAGACCAATTAGACTAACTATTTGGGAGATTGACAAATTAACTCCCAGTACTGGAGCCAATAATAAAACAATCAATCCTTGGAACAATGACACTGTACTACCACCCGCTACCTTGCCCAGAGCGACCGCTACCCTAGACACAGGAGCCACCATAACCTCTTTTAAAAACCCAAATTCGCGATCCCATACAATTGACACTGCTGAAAACACTGAAGTAAACAACACTGTCATGGTCAAGACTCCAGGAAACATGAATTGCTTGAAATCGATATTACCGCCTCCCATCTCGCGCATAGCAGGTGACAAACCGCTACCAAACACAAAAAGATATACTATTGGCATTCCAAGAGACGAAAACATACGCACACGGTCTCGTTTGAAACGAACAATATCACGGTACCAGATCGTATAGGCACCTCTAACATTTCGTTTTAGCATTTCCATAATATTATCACTTGGTTTATCTAACGCCCTCGCCACCGTCGCATCCCACTGCGAACTTTATCCTTATCCACAGCATTTTGGTCGCGCATAGCATGACCAGTAAGTTTAATGAATACGTCCTCGAGAGTAGGACACCGCAAGTATACACTTTTCACAGATATATTTCCTTGTGTCTGATCAGTAAGAACTGACATCATTTCGGGAATAAATCGATCCCCGCGCTCTGTTTCTATTATAAGTTGATTGTCAGGTCCTTTTCTAGTATCAACACCATGTGAATTTTGCAATCTGAGGGACGCTTGCTCATTGTCATCGGTAATCGCCATAATAATATCACCACCAACCATCGCCTTGAGTGCTTCCGGAGTATCAAGACCAACAATTTTGCCATCATCTATAATGGCGATGTGATCACAATGTTCCGCTTCTTCCATATAGTGAGTTGTCATGAACATAGTGACACCCTGGCGCTCACGCAATGTTATCAGATAATCCCAAATGTGTCGGCGTGTCTGTGGATCCAGGCCCAGTGTAGGCTCATCCAAAAACAATATATTTGGATTATGTAACAAGCCACGAACTATTTCCAGACGACGCTTCATACCACCAGAATAATTCAGGACTACTTCCTCAGCACGATCAGTTAGTTCAACCATATCCAGTAACTTAGCAGCCTTGTCTGAGAAATCGTCTGCGGACAAGCCGTACAACATGCCATGAAACAAAAGATTCTCGCGTCCGGTTAGTTTGTCATCCAAGCTTGCATCCTGAAAAATCATCCCTATCGACTGTCGTACCAGTGCCTGCTGCTTACCAACATCATATCCATTTACTAATGCAGTACCAGATGTTGGTCGTAGAAGAGTAGTTAGCATATTTATTGTGGTGGTCTTACCAGCACCGTTAGGCCCTAGAAAACCAAATATTTCCCCTGATTCTACTTTAAAGCTAATATCGTCTACAGCAACATTTTTGCCAAAGTGACGTACAAGTTGTTCTACTTTTATAGAATACATTTGATATAGCTCTAGGTAACAGATTTTAGTAGTACTACTGGAATTTGTCGCTCTGTCCGTTCTTTGTATCGCTTCAACCAAGGAAATTGTAATCCAAGTCGCTTGCTCTCACTTCCTTGTGTGAGAATAGCGAACACATCGATAGTCCTGTCACCAACTTCCATGCTGGCTCCCGGATCACTTACAAGATTCAAAAACCAAGCAGGATGCCAGTCTCTACCACCATTTGAGGCAACTACAGCATAATTGTCTCCATCCTTCACCGCTCCTAAAGGTATAGTATGCAGCCGACCAGTTTTCCTGCCAGTAGTAGTTAGAAGAAGTACAGGTCTTCCCTGCACTGACCCCAAAAGACGTCCTTTAGAGTAACGATACACAAATATGTGAATCCTCATAAGTATTCGAATAATTGGCCTACTCAACAGCACTCTAGTCAACATGAAGAAATAACCAAGGGATGATAACTAGCAATAATAGAATAACACTAAGTCTTTATCGTACCTAGTAATTCAAGCAATACTCTAAAAAATTCCTTTTTCAAAGTTCACCAAGTATACTTCATAATGTGCTACCCAATATGTATCCGCACTTTGATGAGTGACAGCATAAAGATATTTGCACAAATATACATCATATGATAAACTGTTGCCGATTTAAGGACTATAATGAATACTAGTGTAATTGCGGTGTACAAGGCAAAGAAGAGCAAGCCTACCCTAGACGGGGTTGGTTAATTTGCGCTTCGGCACAGCGATGCGGTAATAGCATCCATACACCAGTGTCATTTGCAGATAACAACCCCGTTACTACGGGGTTTTTTTGATTCTGTTGAATAAGGTTGGTATAAAATATTTTATAAGGAGAATATTATCTTATGAGTGTTGACAGTGTAACTACAACGAGTGAGTGTCCAGAATGTGCAGGTGAACTCACACTTGAACAAGTTGCACTAGGAGAGATTTTAGTATGTGATGATTGTGGTGCCGAATTAGAGGTGCGATCACTGGAACCATTGTCCATTAGTCTTGCCCCACAAGAAGCAGAAGATTGGGGAGAGTAAAGTCATTTTTGCTGTTTTGAGGATATTATGCATATTGGAGTAGTATATTCTAGGTTACGCGTAGAAGAAAAGTGGCTATTTAAGGCTCTGGAAAGTCGAGAAGTATCCTTTGAAAGGCTATTGGATAGCCAAGTAATTTTACAGCTTGATAATGATAATAACGAATGGTCACGATTTGATGCAATTATTGTAAGAAGCCTGAGTACTAGTCGCGGATTGTCAATTGCACGAGTACTTAATTCTTTTGGAATACCCACTATAAATTCCTATTCGGTTTCAGAAGTATGTAGTGACAAAGTGGCTACTTCGCTTGCTCTAAAAAATGCTGGTATACCTCAACCTAAATCATTGCTCGCTTTTACAGTCAAAGGTGCTATCGAAGCTGGAGAAAGACTTGGATACCCTTATGTACTAAAACCGGTAGTGGGATCATGGGGCCGACTAGTAAGTCGTATCAACGACCGAGACGCAGCTGAAGCAATATTTGAACACCGGGATGTTCTAGGTAAGTATCAACATCATATATATTATTTGCAGCAACTTATCCAAAAACCAGGACGTGATATCCGAGCATTCGTCATAGGTAATGAAACCCCTGTAGCGATTTACCGCGAATCTGAACATTGGATAACTAATACTGCATTAGGTGCTACTGCCACAACCTGTGAGGTAACAAATGAACTGCATGATCTTTGTCAGAGAGCAGCTACTGCAGTAGGAGGTGGTGTACTAGCTGTGGATCTTTTAGAAGATCCAGACCGCGGTCTTTTGATAAACGAAATAAATCACACCATGGAGTTTCACTCCACTGTACCAATTACTGGTGTGGACATTCCTGGTATGATCATCGAACATGTGCGACAGGTGTCGAAATGAGTTTACGTATATCTATTGTTGGCGGTTCAGGATACACAGCTGGTGAAATGCTCCGACTGATAATCAATCACCCTGAGCTAGAAATCGGACAAGTTGTATCACGAAGTAATGCCGGGCAGCCAATGTGGCGATTACACCCGCATCTTCGAGGACATAATCTACCATCGTTTGTAGATATTGATTCTTTGAATGAGACGGATATTCTTATCCTTGCGCAACCTCATGGAATTGCGCAGAAAAAGATAGCTTATTACTCCGAGATTTCACCTAAAATCATTGATCTGTCTTCTGACTTTAGGCTAAATACACTAACAAACTATGCAAAATGGTATGGTGATGAACATTTAGCACCAGATTGGTTACCACGATTTGTGTATGGACTGCCAGAAATTTATAGAAAAGAGATAGGTGATTCTCAATATGTAAGTGGTGTGGGATGTAATGCTACTGCAAGTATTTTGGCACTCCTTCCTCTCATAAAACATGATCTCCTTATTACAGACAGACCCATCATAGCCGAAATCAAAACCGGGTCTAGTGAAGGTGGTTCTAAAGCAAACCCAGGTAGCCACCATCCAGTTCGCAGTGGATCAGTTCGAAGCTATGCTTCAGTAGGGCACCGACACACTGCTGAGATACAGCAAGTATTAGGTGTTGAGGATCTACACATCAGTCTAACTGCAATAGAAATGGTACGTGGAGCATTAGCTACAGTGCATGCGTTTGTAAATCCAAGTACTAGCTTAAAAGATTTGTGGAAAGCTTACAGATCAACATACAAACATGAACCATTTGTACGCATAGTTAGAGATAACCATGGAAATTATCGCCGTCCTGAACCAAAAATTATTTCTGGTAGCAACTTTGCTGATGTGGGTTTCGACCTAGACCCTCAAACGGGCAGAGTAGTGTCAATATGTGCCATTGATAATCTAATGAAAGGTTCAGTCGGCACGGCAATGCAGTGTGTCAACATTATGTGTGGTTTTGAAGAAACAACCGGGTTGGAATTTACGGGTCTACACCCGATCTAGGAGTGACATCATGCTTGTTGTCAAAATCGGTGGGGCTAGCGGAGTTAATATTAAATCTATCGTAGCTGACATCGCAACTCAGACAGCATCTGGTGAGAAATTAATTGTAGTACACGGCGGATCTGAACTAGCTACTGAACTTGGTGAACAACTTGGATACCCACCACGATTTGTAACATCAGCAAGTGGCCACACCAGTCGGTACACAGACAAGCGTACTCTAGAAATCTTTCTTATGGCAACCGGTTTATTAAATCGAAGATTAGTAGGACAACTGCAGAATCTAGGGGTTAACGCGTTTGGACTTAGTGGATTAGATGGTAGGCTATTGTTAGCAGAACGTAAATCCACTATACGTATCGTGGACAACGGCAAACGCAAGATTCTGCGAGACGATTACACCGGCCGTATTGAAACTGTCAACATAAAGGCTATTAGGGCACTACAAGACGCAGGACATATACCTGTTGTAGCACCAGTCGCAATTTCAGAGTCTGGAGAAGCACTAAACGTTGATGGGGACCGTGCAGCCGCCCGTTTAGCAGGCACGGTAGAAGCTGATACACTTGTCATACTGAGCAATGTATCAGGTTTATTGAGTGACTTAGAAGACCCTAATAGCTATATACCACGCATATCAGCAAATGATATGGATGATGCGATTAATAATATCGCTCGTGGACGTATGAAAAGAAAATTAATCGCTGCACGTGAAGCCTTAGATGATGGAGTAAAGCAAGTGATTATTGCTAACGGTAAAATAGATCAACCGATTACAAAAGCTTTGAAAGGCGAAGGTACGTTGATCAATGACTGATTCACAGTTTATAGAAAACAAACATACAAGTGGTGTGTACTACAAACGCGATATAACTATTGTGCGTGGTAAAGGAGCACTGGTTTGGGATCAACACGGTCAAGAATATATCGACTGTGTAGCAGGTCAAGGTGTAGCTAATTTAGGCCACTGTCACCCAATCGTCGTGGATGCAATACAAAAACAGGCAAAAAACCTAGTTACGTGCCCGGAAATATTTTATAACGATCAGCGAGCAGAATTACTTGAGGAATTATCTAAATTAGGACCAGGCACAATGAAACGATCTTTCCTGTGCAATTCTGGCACTGAAGCTATAGAAGCTGCTATAAAGTTTGCTCGTATCAGCACAAAACGAACGGAAATTATAAGCGCACTGAGGAGTTTTCACGGACGTACTATGGGTGCACTTACATTGACCGGACAGAAAAAATATAGGACACCATTCGCACCGCTTTTGCCAGGCATTAAACAGATTCCATACAACAATAGCGAGGCACTAAGAAATACTGTGACCCAAGATACTGCCGCAGTGATCCTGGAAATAATACAAGGAGAAGGTGGAGTTAGGCCTGCTAATATTGAATTCCTGCAAGATGCGCAAGCTCTTTGCAACGAAAAAGGCGCCCTATTCATAGTCGATGAAGTGCAAACAGGGCTTGGGCGTACAGGAAAAATGCTTGCCTGTAATCATTACAACATAGAGCCAGACATACTTTGTCTGGCAAAATCTCTTGGAGGAGGTATACCAATGGGTGCTACCTTGTTAGGATCTCGAGTGCAAAACCTACACGCAGGAACACATGGATCCACATTCGGGGGAAATCCTCTGGCATGCGCAGCATCACTAGCTGTATTGGAAGTGTTGGAACGTGAAAATCTGCCTAAACGAGCTGCAGAACATGGTACACGCATCATGAAATTAGTTGGGCAATCTAATTTATCTAATGTGAGAGAGATACGTGGTTTAGGATTAATGATTGGTATAGAACTAAAACATAAAGTTACTCCTGTATTGAAAGAACTACAACAGAGAGGTATCCTGGCACTACCAGCTGGAAATACTGTCTTACGATTGCTACCTCCATTGATTATTGAACAACATCATGTGGATCGGGTCATTGATACAGTAATAGAAGTACTGTCAAATATCACTAAATCTAACTAAATGAAAAGCTTTAAAGGAATAAATCAATGTCGCTAAACGATTTTGCCATTATAGAAAGCACACTAAGAGAGGGTGAACAATTTGTCGGTGCAGACTTCAGCACCGATGATAAAGTAGAAATAGCCTACGCTCTAGCAAATTTCGGAGTTGAATATATTGAGCTTACATCTCCGTGCGCATCCCCAACATCACTCACGGATTGTAAACTCCTATCAAAACTAGACATTACCG
>CAJWIA010000014.1 GCA_913040765.1 uncultured Anaerolineales bacterium
TAATTCGTCTGATGCCTCAAATAGAGGTGTCGTCATGGCAAATACAGCTCCGACTGTAATAAATAAGATTAGTATCAGTATAAGCAGGTATTGATGGCGAATATTCACTTGTAGTATTAGTGTTTCATCGAAACTTCGCTAAAAAATTTAGTTGTTTGGTTAGTTATATTTTGCCATTCGAAATCTTTAGATAGTGACATAGCTGCCTGGCCTATTTTTGTCCTTAGCAGGGTGTTTTCGTACAACCTTCTAATCGCTTCCACTATGGATGGTGGGTCTTCGGGTGGAATAAGCATTATATTTGTTTCATGTTGTAAGCGTTCGTTCTCTGATTTGGGGTTGGTAGTTATAGTTGGGCATCCATGCGTCAGGCAAGCAAGAAGCGAGCCGTGACGAAAAGAAGCTCCATCTATAAACGGTAGTACCATTAGATCACAGCTTAACAACGCAGCTGACGTGCTTAATGGATCGAGGTATCCAGTTTTTATAATGTGCTTTGCTACACCTAGATCATGTGCTAGGTTATTCACCTCTAAATAGTAGTTCGTATTAGTAGTATCAGTGCTACCAGTTAGTTCGCCTATTAGAAGTAGACGAGCTGGTATGTCACTAGAGTGTAATGAAGCAAGCGCTTGTATTAATGTTTTGCCACCTTTGCTTTTGTTCATTAGACCGAAGTACCCTATGACTAATTCGTCCTGAGCAATACCGTACTGTGCACGTATGTCAATGTTAGACGTCTGGGCCATGGAGTTATAGGGAATATTGCTTCCTATAGGTATTTCTACTACTGGTGTTGTTTGCAGTGTTTTTGTACAAATTTGATAATCTTCTGAGTTGGTGGTTATAATTCCATCCGAACAGCGAGCCATTTGCCAAATAGCACGCTTTCGCCAACTACCAGCCTTTGGAAAGAGATAAGGTTGTTCAAGGTCATGAAAAGTTATTATAGTTGGAGGAATTGTGAGGTAAGGTAGAAAATGAATCGGTGGGCGCATGGACCCATAGGCGGCAGCTTGGTATTGGATACACAAAACATCTAGTTCCGAGGTTGTTGTTCTAATTCTCCAAAGATCTAACCAACTCCAACGTTTAGAAACATTGGCTATGATTTTGTGGTCGTCAGCGTAATTAGTAGGGTGTATACAGCGCTGGTCAGTAATTACCTGAACCTTATGGCCTACTGTCGTTAGGTGTAGTGCTAGATTACGTGTGTAATCACCTACGCCTCCCTTCATAGGAGGATATTCGCCGGTTACAATACCTATGTTCATTGTGTTGTAGTATTACTATTTGTAAAGTCAGAACTTCCTTTCTACTACATAATTTGCAATAGTGTGCAACGCATCCAAATACTTGCATTGAGGCAGCTCTTCCAGAGCTGATTTTGCACTTTCTACATATTGACGTGCTTCAGCAAAAGAAGAGTCAATTGCTGAAGAAGAACTTATAGATTGAATTACACGTTTGTAAACATCTTGATCTTTGTTGTGGCCATTTTGTAGAGAGGCTACATCGGAGTTGTCAGGATTGTCTTCAATATAATATAGTGCAGGCAATGTGAGTAATCCTTGTAGCAAGTCATGCCCTACTGGTTTACCTACGTCTTCTGAGTTACCAACAAAGTCTAGAATGTCATCAACAATCTGAAATGCTATGCCTGTCTGGACACCATAATGGCGCATTGCATCGATTGCTTTCTCATCTTGAGTACCTAGTATAGCTCCGGCCTCAGCTGCTAACGCAAACATAGAAGCAGTCTTTGCTTGAATTCTCTGAAAATAGTTTTGGCGATTAGCCGTATTTTCTTTTGCGAAGCTTTGTTTGATTTCACCGTTTACTATAGTCATTAATGTCTCAGCAAAAAGATTCATTACTCGCACATTTTGGGTTTGAGCCGCAAAGCTTGCAGCTCTGGCAAACAAGTAATCTCCAGTGAGAATTGTGATTTCAGAGGAGAAATCTGCGTTAAGTGTCTTAATTCCACGACGCATCAAAGAACCATCTATAAGGTCATCATGTACCAAAGTCGCAGTATGGAGCATCTCTACTGCAGCTGCTAGAGAAACAGCGTGTTGTTGATCAGCTTCAAACATGCTAGCACTAAGCAAGGCCACTATTGGCCTAATACGTTTACCACCTGAATCAAGAAGGTGCTCAGTTGCTGTAGTGAGTACATCATGCTGATCACTAAAGGTTTCTCTAAGACGATCTTCTATTGAGGTTAATTGTTGACCTATTGGCTCTAGGAGTTTTGAAATATCTTCCAATTTTGTTTTCTGTTTGTGCATATTAATTGTTCCAACCGAAAAGCATTTTTGCATTTTGTGTGCTGGAGCTTGCCACCTCATTTACGGCCACTGATTTTATTTCGGCGATTTTATCTGATACCCAGCGCACAAAGGCAGGCTCATTTCTTTTGCCTCGGTTTGGTTGTGGAGACAAAAATGGAGCATCAGTTTCTATTAGTATTTGAGTCAATGGCAAACCTGCTACTATATCTCTTAAATTATCGGACTTGTTGAAGGTTATTGATCCTGTGACACCTATGTAGAATCCCTTTTCTATTATAGTGTTCGCATGCTTCTTTAGTCCACTGAATGAATGGAATACGCCAGGATTTGGTTTTGCGCCCATAGAAGATTGCCACTCACTTATGATATTTATAGTGTCTTCATAAGCGTCGCGACAATGTACAATCACAGGAAGACCTAGTTCCGATGCTAGGTCAAGTTGGATTCTAAATCGATGTTTCTGCTTGTCTGGCGGCGTGATGTTTCTAAAATAATCTAAACCTATTTCGCCAATTGCTACAACATTTGGGTGGCTTGATAGTATGCGCAACTGCTGCATTGTTGATTTGTCCAAATCAAAGTCTTCATTAGGGTGAATGCCTACAGCTGCAGATACTGAGGTAAATTGGTTGGCCATTTGTAAGGCGGCTTTGCTGGTTTCAATATTTGTGCCTGGATTGATTATTCTAGTTACCTTGTGTTGTGCAGCCCTCTCTAATATTTGATGTCTGTCCTGATCAAATATCTGGAAATCCAGGTGACAATGCGTGTCTGTTAACAAAATAGCACCGTGTTATGATAAACCGGCGATACTAAGACCATCTTGGAGAATTTGCTGTACTCTATCAGCATCGGTGGTTTCACAATAAACTCTGATTATGGGCTCAGTTCCAGAAAAACGAATTAGAAGCCAATCTCCACCGTCTAGATTGAATTTGAATCCATCGGTTGTATCTACATCTATTAGGGTAAGGCCACCAATTGTAGACGGATTGGCACTTTTCACCCTATCAATTATCTGCTCTTTTTGATCGCTTGGAAAAGTGCTGTCAATTCTATCATAATGGGATTCGGTTCCGGTTTTCGCAAAGAGTGTTCCTAGTAGTTCAGATGGTTTTTGATCCAGTAATCGCATGAGATCTAATATGTATAATCCTGCAAGTATTCCATCTCTTTCGGGAACATGGTTCTGAAATGCGAACCCGCCTGATTCTTCACCGCCTATTATTGCATTAGTTTCAGTCATTTTAGGTGCCACGAATTTGAACCCGACTCCTGTTTCATATACTGGCACCTCGTATATTTGTCCCAACTTGTTTAGCAGCGATGTCGTGGAAATTGTTTTCACTATAGGTCCATGTACTCCTCTAACCTCTAATAGGTAGAATGCAAGCAATCCGAACACACGTAGCTGGTTGATAAAGCTGCCGTTTTCGTCACCAAGGCCCAAACGATCTGCATCCCCATCGGTAATTAGGCAGACATCCGAACCATTTTCTATAGCCGTTTGCAGGCCCGCGTCAATGTTGGGTGGTATAGGTTCGGGCCGACTCATTTCTGGGAAAATAGGGTTACGAATGTTATGTACTTCTTTTATTGTGGTGCTACCTCCATTTAGAAGTCGAGTAAACCATCCAGCACCATTTCCCCACATGGCATCTACCGTTATATGGAACCCTGCATTCCTAAGAGCATCTATATTAACCATTTCATGTAAATGCTCGACGTATGTTGGTGCTGGATCGAACATCTGAATGAGCTCCTGTGTATTAGCTGTGATAGTGCTTTTTACTGCACTGACAGTTGGAATGTGCGATTCAATGTTTTTCAAACCATCTGGAGCGATCGCACCTCCTGTATGATCCCGCACCTTAAATCCATTGTCGGTTGGTGGGTTGTGGGATGCTGTTATGTTAATAGCACCCACTGCTTGTTTTTCGATAACTGCGTAAGCTATAACTGGGGTGGGAGTAGCAGTGTTGGTAAGCCATACATTTAGTTTGTTGGCGGACAGAACTTCAGCCACTGCTCTAGCGAAATGTTCTGATGCGTATCGTTTGTCATACCCCACCACTACAGATTCGCCTGAATGTCCTTGCTCAAGGATATGCGATGCATATCCTTGAGCGCAACGTCTGACATTATCAAATGTGTAGTCATTGGCAATTTGACCACGCCAACCGTCTGTACCGAACTGTATTTTTGTATCAGGATTCATTGCAATTGTAGGTGTGGACTAGTATCGTACTGTGGTGAACTCTACTATATTGGGCATCTCAACACCTGATTCCAGTTTTTCTATGTCAGCATCGACCATATTTTGCATGAGTTGTTGAAATGTCATACGCGGTTTCCATTTGAGTACTTTGTTGGCTAAACTTGCGTCTCCTACTAACAAATCCACTTCTGCCGGTCGATAGAATCTGGTGTCGGAAATTACATAGTCTAGATAGTTTAGACCTACATGTGCAAATGCAGTTTCGCATATGTCACGTATGCTATGGGTTTCTCCGGTAGCTATTACATAGTCTCCAGGCTCCTCTTGTTGGAGCATTTTCCACATTGCTTCTACATAATCTCCGGCAAAACCAATGTCACGGCGCGCATCCAGATTGCCCAGCCGCAATTCTTTAGCGTAGCCTAACTTGATGGCTGCAACCCCAAGGCTAATCTTACGTTCTACAAATTCTATGCCTCTGCGAGGAGACCCATGATTGAACAATATTCCAGAACTAGCATGCATGTTATAGCTTTCACGGTAATTTACAGTAATCCAGTGACCATACACTTTTGCTGCGCCATAGGGACTTCGTGGGTAGAAGGGGGTGTTTTCGCTTTGTGGAACCTCTCTTACTTTTCCAAACATTTCACTGCTCGAAGCTTGGTAGTATCGGATATCTGAGTTGACGGTGCGGATGGCATCCAATAGTCTTGTGACTCCTAGGGCTGTCGCTTGTCCAGTAAGTACTGGTTGCTGCCATGAAGTAGGTACAAATGACATAGCTGCTAAATTGTAAATCTCATCCGGTTGAAATTCTCGCAAAACACTTACCATGGAAACTTGATCTAAAAGGTCACCTTGTACCAAAGTAATTTTGTTTTGTATGTTGCGCAAGCGGTCGAGATTTATAACGCTGGTACGCCTTACCATTCCTATCACTTCGTACCCCTTATCTAGCAGTGTTTCCGCTAAATAAGAACCGTCTTGTCCTGTTATTCCAGTAATGAGAGCTTTAGGCATAGTATTAATCGGTGATGTTTTTCACCGAGTCTCCTTCCATGTTTTCAGATTCGAGTTTGTTCCTTTCAAAATTTAGCAGGTCCGACAGTGTCTCTTCAAGTGAGATTTCAGGTTCCCAGCCAGTAATCTTTCTGAAGCTAGTACAATCTGCAATGAGCGGTGGTGTACTAGAAGAACGCACACGTTTAGAATCTACCTCTACTGTTACTTTAGCATTTGAAAGACTAATAAGAGTGTCAAGCAGCTCTTGAATAGTATACATATTTCCACTAGCTATATTGTATGCTGATCCAGATTCACAATGTTCCATGGACAGGGCATATGCTTTTACCATATCACGAACATCAGTGAAATCTCTACGATCAGAAAGATTACCGACCAAAATTGTAGGAGGTTGTTGACCAGATTCAATTCTAGCAAGCTGTCTAGCGAATGCAGTCGCTACAAACTGATCGTTTTGTCTTGGACCAATATGATTTAATGGCCTTACACGAATAATATCTAATCCATGCCCTAAAAAATATGCTTGGGCTAGCAGGTCTTCTGCGGCCTTGCTGGCACTATAAGGACTGTTTGGGCTGAAACATAGATCTTCCTTGATTGGCATATTGTTACTGCTTACTTTACCGTACACTTCCATTGAAGTGACTACAAGCACTCTACATTTAAGTTTGAGTTTCCAGATAGCATCTAGTATGTTTAGAGCAGCGTATACGTTGGCATCATAATTCCCTTTGGGGTCTTCCCAACTCGTGTGCACTGCTGCCTGTCCTGCCAAGTGATATATGTAATCCGGTTTTATTTGATCTATAAAGTCAATTGTAGTATGAGGATTTGCAAGGTCCATACACTGGTAGTTGAATGGGGAGTTGGTTTGCAATACAGGTGATGGTGATTTTCCACAGCCCCAAATTTTCTGATTGCTATTTTTTAGGAGATATTCGGCTAGGTGACTGCCAGCAAAGCCTCCGGCTCCGGTTATTATTGCTTGCAAATCCAATCTCTCCAGATTAACAGTTTAACTGTCACACAAGACAGTTGCTCGAACGAGATTATACCTTGTTTCTATACCATTTGTCAGTTTGACAACGATAGGCTAGGTAAGTATAATTTGCGCGGATACTAGGGCTACATAAAGACTGGCACACAAATAACCTTACATGCGTATGATTGAGTCTTGTTGCTATGCATAGAGGTGCCTCAAGATTATAGGTTTCAGGAATTCCCATAGAGAGATTATTGGAACAGTGACTGAAGACAAAAAAGATACCATTGTTGAACCTAAGACAATCGGCGAACTTGAAAACAAAATGCGTCTAGAAGGCGTTGTAAAGAGCAGCGAAATTTTCGGTGCTCTTGTGGATGTTGGGGTTGATCATGATGGATTAGTGCATATATCTGAGATCAACAAACACAATAATGGAGTTGGCAAGCAAAGCTTAGATGTTGGCCAGAAAATCACTGTTTGGGTGAAGAAAACAGATGAAAATTCTGGCCAGATATTTTTAACGCTTAAAGAACCACTCGCATTTGAATGGAATGATCTGAAGTCAGGCGAGACATATGTAGGGAATGTCACTAGATTGGAAAGGTTTGGAGCATTTGTGGATATTGGGGCGGAACGTCCCGGTTTAGTACATATACGTGAGATTACCATGGGGCGTTTAGAGCATCCTGAAGAGATATTAACTATTGGGGAAGAAGTAGAAGTTCAGCTGCTTGGGATTAATAAGAAGAAGCGACAAATTAATCTTAGTATGCGTACGTTGGAGCAGAAATTTATGGATAGTGAAGATGATGAGGATCCGGTTCCAACTGCAATGGAGCTAGCATTACGTGCTGCGATGGACTCTGAATCTGAAGCAAAGCAAGACAAACCACTAAAACACAAGAAGGAATCGAGGAGCACACAAGAGGACATTTTACGTCGAACTCTAGAAGGGCGTCCCAATGACTAGCTGTGATATTATCCCAGGTAACGCAATCGTAATATTGAGGTAAAAAATATTGCAGATATAATTATTGCAGAGCCCACGCACCAGATACAAATTTCCTCTATTATGATAATTTCCACGTAAGTTAGCCACATAGAGTATATGAATCCAAAGAGAGATATACCAAATACTGCCAGTCGTGATATCTCACGCAAATGAGGAACAAAACGCTCCAACAAGGTGATTCCGCCAATAATTAAATACATTGATAGACCTAAAGCGGCAATAGGGACACCGGCTATAGTAGAGTAGCTGCTTGCATTTACCACATCACATTTGCCTGTTCCTAGGCACAGAGTGTCCACACTCAACACCTTGGTCCAGGTGAGGTAAAGGGCATCTAATGATCCAAGAAATACTAAGGTATATATTACCCAAGTATTACTTTTACTATCTTTTTTGTTAGTAACATTTTCAAGGTTATTATTCATAATGTTGCTCGGATGTATGCAGTGTAGCATATGGGCGTTTGCGTGTTACGGACAACCTTATACTGGCTGCTATGGCTATACTGCCGGCAACTACTATCATACCGTCATCACCAGCTAATTTTATGGCAGCATTAAGCGCATTTTCAGTGTTGTTCTGTATAGTAGTAGAGCAACTATAATCGGCAGCTATATTTTCTAGTTCGTTAGGCGTCATCGACCGAGGCATGCCAGTTGAGGTCAGAACTGTGTGACTACAATTTGGAAGGAGCTCATCAAACATACCTTTAACATCCTTGTCACTCATTGCTCCAAAAATCAACACTCTTTGCTGGTGGGGAAACAGATCTTCTAAAACTTTAGTCAATTGTGATGCTGAAGCTTGATTATGTGATGAATCAATGAGTATGGGAGGTGTACTTTGAAAGATTTCACAGCGTGCAGGCCACTCCACTCGAGTTAGACCTGTGTTTAGAGCACTTTGAGGTATATCCCAACCTTGCTGACAGAGTTGTTCAATTATTGACATAACTACGGTTACATTTTCAATTTGATGTTGACCTAATAATGGAATCCTCTGGTTGACTTTGTGCTGATTTTGGCCAATACGCCAGATTGAGAAAAGTTGACCTGACAAGTCACTGTCTATATGTTCCCATCGCCACACCTTTGATGTATCAATAAAAGGAGCTTTTAGCGCCGATGCATGTTCGTCGAGAATTGTTAGGGCCGAATCTAATTGTGGACCAGATACAATCGGGACTCCTGATTTAATTATGCCGGCTTTCTCAGTAGCAATTTCCATGATTGTGTTTCCAAGAAGATCCATGTGATCATAGCTTATTGTTGTGATTGCACATACTGTTGGTGTGACAATGTTTGTTGCATCTAACCTTCCCCCCAAGCCTACTTCTAGGATTGCTATATCAACTTTCTGACGGGCAAAATATTCCATCGCTAATATTGTCATAATTTCATAATAAGTTATGTCTGCTGTGGATTCAATTGCAGACTGTAAATCAACCAACAAATCGACAAACGATTTCTTGCTGATAATCTTACCGTTAACTCGTATACGTTCTCGTAAATCGTGCAAATGAGGTGACGTAAACAGTCCTGTTACGTGATTCGAGGATCTAATCACCGATTCCGTCATGGAAGCTACGGACCCTTTACCTTTAGTACCTGCTATATGTACACTAGGGTATTGTAAATGCGGGGAACCAATATGCTTAAGAAGATTGTGGACACGATCCAAGTTGAATTTTTCAGGTGCGTAAGCAGTAGCAGGGTTGACTTCAAAGTTTATATAATTGTTTAGGTAATTGGTTGCAGAACGATAGTTCATTGCGTAGATTTATTCGATGGAGCGTGTATGTATTTCTTGACGATTCCCGGATCTGACAAACCATCAATTAGTTGCTGTACTGTTTTTCCTGTACGTGGATGTATCCAGTTAGGAACAATGTTAATTAGTGGTCTTAGTACAAAGAGACGCTCATGCATTCTTGGATGTGGTATGGTCAAACTCTCTAAGTTTAGAATTAGCGAGTCGTAATCTATAATGTCAATATCAATAATGCGAGGCCCAAAACGTACTGAGGGCTTTCTTCCTAATTCAACCTCTAAAGCTTGAATTGAGTCTAGCAGACTTATTGGTGAAAGGGTGGTAGTGGCCCTAACCAATAAGTTGAGAAATTCAGGTTGTTGAGTTACATATAGTGGTTGAGTTTCGTATGTTGGCGATATTGTTTGTACCATTATTTCCGGGGTCAAAGCTTTTATAGCAGAGGTCAAATTATCAAAACGTTCGCCCAAATTAGACCCTAGTCCTAGGAGTATAGGAAACACAATAGTTCAGTGTTCAACAATAATTACAGGCTCGGTGTAATGACGCACTTTGTTCTGGTGAATTTTTTTTGTTATTGCTTCATCTAACCATTCGTTTTTCTGAGTTAATGACTTAGTAGAGAACAGAACGTTTAGCGGAACATTTATTCCTAATACGCGGTTGGCAATCAAGAAGCGAGTTACACCAGCAGGCAACAATTTGTCGCTTATAGCTGAATCAAGTATTTCCTGCATTGCAAACACAGGAAATTTGATTAATGCGGAAAAAGACTGAATATTGTTTTGTATAACCTCAACATTTGAGTCAAGAGTGCGAATCACATTCGTTAGTTTAGTATAGGCATTTACGGCGTTAGATAAATCTATGTGTTTGTCAGAATTATCCTGAGATACTTGCACTGCGTACATTGTTTTGTCTCGATCTAATATAGTAAACAGTGGTCTGCGTGAAGTTCTATCTGATGGCATGCTTCCACCAGACAGAATCCTTAAATTGCCACCGGGCACATGTTCTATCACATCCAACAACCTTTCTATAGCTATGTTGCGTATAACATGATTCCATGATGAAATGACTGTGTCTTGCGAATCTTGTTTAACTAACTGTACTACGATATGCGGACAATTGAGTTTCTTCAGAGCAGTCACTCTAGTAGCTCCGTCTAATACTACATATTTGCCTTTCCATTCAACAGCTATCGGAGGATTTCTGAGTACATTTGCTTTTTTCAAACCGTCCGATAGTTTTATCACTCGACTGGCGTCATAATGCTCGTGAGGCAGTACCCGATTCGAATTCAGTACGCAAAGTTCAAGCTGATTCATGTGTGTAGACCTAATAGATATTTTGTAATTTTATAGAAGAGTGCTAATTATCACTTGTGACCTACATTTTGTGAATTAGATAGTGTTGCAGCTCCTATGACCCAAACGTTACCATACTTTTACTCAAAAATGAAGATTTACATTTGTGGATGGCGTTAGTAAATCGAGTGATATAATCGTTGGTATGCACACTAAACCAAGTTTTCACGTTGGTGGAATACCTGTTTATGGTGATCTTATACTAGCACCTATGGCAGGATTCTCTGATTTGCCCTACAGGTCTATTTGTAGGTCCTTGGGTTCATCAATGAGCTACACAGAATTTGTAAACGTAGATGAATTAAGTAAAGGACGGAGTGGTAGTCCAAGGGCCAGGCAGAAGTTGTGCTATACATCTAATGAGCGTCCTGTCGCATTTCAAATTTATGGTCACAATGTCGAACGCATAGTGTCTGTGGCTCAAAGACTTCAGGATTTAGGTCCAGATATCATCGACATTAACATGGGTTGTTATGTAAAAAAAATCGCCGAGAGAGGAGCTGGAGCTGGTATGCTGCGAAAACCGGATCTGATTGCAGATTTGATGGACAAGCTCACAAAGGTTCTGGACATACCTGTTAGCGCAAAGATAAGGTTAGGTTGGGATAACGATAATCGTAATTACATGGATGTGGCTCGGGCGCTACATGATCATGGTGCGAGCTTAGTTGCTGTACATGGACGTACTAAGTCTCAAGCATATTCTGGACGAGCTGATTGGGATGCTATTGCTGAAATAAAACAGGCTTTGTCAGTGCCTGTTGTTGGTAACGGCGATGTTCGTACGGTTTCTGATATAGAAAGCATCAAAACTCACACAGGTTGCGATGCTGTAATGATAGGGCGTGCAGTTATTGGTAATCCATGGATCCTGCAGCGTAGAGATCGACAGGAAGTTACGTTACCAGATAGATTAGATTTGGTCCGCAAGCATTTAGCATTAAATATAGACTTCTATGGAGCAGAAAAAGGACTGGTGTTATTCAGGAAACATGTCGCACGTTATATTGAGGACACGCCAGCAGGCGTACGCAAAATACGAGTTCCCTTACTAACTTGCGAGCGGGTCTCCGACTTCGAGGAATTGCTATGTAGTTTGGGTAGTGAAATCAAAGGACCGATAGGCGCGTCTGTGTAAGATTTTGGTAACTAGAGACTAATATGCTATTAAATGGTCTGTGCGACTGAGCGAGGAATTACTTGGTAGACTATTTGTCTAGGCTATACTAGAACAATATACTGGCAAGTTCATCGCGGTACTCTCGTGTCAACGGGTCTTCTTCGCCTAATAATGCAAACACTGCAAGAATCACCAATTTAGACTCACCTTGCCTGAAGTTTTTGTCATAACGAATCACTTCTAATAGTCCGTCCATGGCAGCGGCATGTTGTCCGCGGGCAAGAAGTTTTGCTGCTTGTCCATATTGTACTTGTAGAGCATCCATGTGTTCTGTGTGTTTCTTAGTAGCCTCCTCAACTTCTGCAAGCAATTGGGCTAATGGCTTCAACTGTTGTGCGGCTACAATCTCCGATCCAGCAGGAAAATCGTTAATGAAAGCGATAGCTTCATTACCTTTTCCTTGTGCTATGAGAGCTCTGACTAATCCTAGAGTAGCAACTGAGTTATGAGGTTGGCTATCTAAAACTATACGTAATTGCTCTTCAGCTTGTGCCCACTGACGTATAGCCAGAAGGCTTGTGGCCTCAACAACTATGGTGTCAGTTTCACTTGGGGCTATTTTTTGAATGAATTCGCGTACCGTTCTTTCAGGTGCTGATCCATTGAATTCAGCGATAATTTCTCCGTTTCTATAAGCTTTTACAGATGGAATGCCCTGAACGCCAAACCTTACTGCTAAGCCAGGATTTTCGTCCACATTAACTTTAGCAAGAAGGAAGGAGCCAGCACATTCCTGTGCGAGCATCTCAAGTATTGGCCCAAGAGTTTTGCACGGTCCACACCAAGGTGCCCAGAAATCAACAACTATTGGTGTTTCGTAAGAGCGACTTACTACATCATGCTCGAAGGTTGTTTCCGCAGCGTCAAATATAAATTCGGAAGATGACATGAGTATGTTCCTGTGTTCGCTCGTAATTGTACCATTGCCTTCACAGGCAGTCTGCTGTAGGATTGAATTCTTAGCAAATGTTAATGTTGGATTGCTGAGGCGGTCGAAAATAAGTATTACGCAGGTATAATTCGTCTTGATTATGAATGTAAGGAAAATGTGATCTAAAAATATGAGAATATTAGTAACCGGAGCAGCTGGATTTATTGGGTCACACTTAGCTGAACACTTGGCTTCAAGTGGTCACAATGTAATTGGTTTAGATTGCCTTATTGATAATTATGCACGCGAGTTAAAAGAGATAAATATCAAATCTATTAGTGAGAAAGGATGCAAGTTTGTTTCATGTGATTTAGCAGAAGATGATCTGAGCAGTGTTGTAAAGGATGTTAATGCTGTATTCCATTGCGCTGCCCAGCCAGGACTGTCTAGTGTGGCTAGTTTGGATGATTACATTCGTAATAATGTCATTGCTACACATCGCTTGTTGGAAACAGTAGTCGATACTAATACTGTTCATGGTGGGTTTATATATATATCTACTTCATCAGTTTATGGGGCTAGAGCTACAGGAAATGAGAGTACCGAAACTAAACCAACTTCATATTATGGTGTTACTAAGCTCGCAGCCGAACATCTCGTTATGGCTGCTAGTCGTCAAGGTAGGATAGATGCATGCTCATTGCGATTGTTTTCTGTGTATGGTCCTCGCGAGCGTCCCGAAAAATTGTATCCTCGTCTTATAGAATGTATATTGCAGGACAAAGAATTTACATTGTTTGATGGTAGTAATGATCATTACAGAAGTTACACTTATGTTGCAGATGCATTAGCGGGTATGGTGTTAGCTTTGGAGAATATGAGTAATTGTAACGGCGAGATATTCAATATTGGTTCGAATATATCTATAACCACTAGAGAAGGCATACGTATTATTGAGAATTTGTTGGGACGCCAAGCTAAATTTAGGGTTACTCCAACCCGTCCTGGTGATCAGTTGGAGACACGGGCCGATATAGAAAAAGCACGTAATATACTAGGATATAATCCTACGACTTCGGTGTTGGAAGGTCTATCGCAAGAGGTAAATTGGTTCCGAGACAACAATATACATGATGGTACAAACTAGTGTTTTTGCGCAGCTTTCAAATCTGGAAATAATTTGTACG
>CAJWIA010000015.1 GCA_913040765.1 uncultured Anaerolineales bacterium
ACACAAGCACCTACACTACAGTTGCTCATATCTATATAACGTTTGTTGTCCAGGTCCCACACCTCTACGCCTTTCGCTTTCGAATAGTAACTTGGCCACTGTTCAGGCAAATACATTTCCGGCCGCTTTGAAAGCAATTGCGTGCCACCCGGAATTTTTTTTATTGCTTGTTTGTAAATTTGCTGGCCTTTCATTTTATCAAGTTATCCTCAAATCACGTATATGTATTAAATCAATCATCTATCAATCAGACGATCATTTTGCAATGATTTTGCATAACCTTCATTTCGAACAATGCCTTGATTGATTTGTGCTAGCTCAGGCTTGCTTTGTAACAAATCCACAATATCATCCATACCAAAATCATCATGATCCAAGATTCCATACACCTGTCTTACAAACTCCAAATCTTGTGGCTCATCTACTGTCCATCTAAAATTGGACAAATCTTCAGTATGCGATACATTTCCAATGTTAAATATCTCTGGATGATTACGTATATAAGGTACCACATGTTCACGTTCAGATTGCAATCTTGACTCATGCCATGTTTGCTTCAATACAGCAAATGAGAATACAGAAACATCTAACCCGTCAGGATATGTACAAGGCAATGTATTGGTGACGAAATCATAATCACCACTGCAGTAGAAACGAATAACATGATCTACCACATTTGGGTCTAACAATGGACAGTCACCAGTAATTCGTACAATTGTGTCAATTTTATAAGATAAAGCTACATGATAATATCTGTCCAATACGTCATCCTCGCTACCTCGAAAACAACTAATTGAATTTTCTGCACAATAACTTGCAATCACATCGTCAGACAAATTGTTTGTTGTGGCCACAATAACATCGTTTAGTATCTGAGATCGCTTTGCACGCTGAATCACATGTGATAACAATGGCTTGTCAACCACCTTCGCCATCACTTTGCCAGGCAATCTAGTCGAACTCATCCGACTTTGTACAATCGCAGCTATTTTCATAGTTTCATAAATCGATCATCTCAACAAGTTATTCCAAGCACAACAAAAAACGAAAATGTATTATTAATTACAGTTTACGACTTATTAGTTCGTATGTTGCATTGTTAGATACAAGCACATCTAAGGTTTTTGGACCGCAATTGAACAACAAATCAACTATGGAAAGATGTGACACAAATCCGTCGAACAATTGAGGATATTGTGGGTGCGTGTAATCTTGAAAATATACCTTGATACCAGCATCCTTAAATTTGTCTACATCAACATAGTTGGATCCTAATGCTCCAAACACGAACATAGTAGCTTTTGTTTTCAAACACATATCCAAGATCAAATCTGACTTACTTCCTTGTATGGATAATTCGGACATCTTACAGTATTTAACATCGATACCTATTGAATCAAGAAAGAATTTCATTAGATGCTCATTTAAGTCACTAAGATATCTCCAATCTGTCTGGTAAACATTCTTAAAAAAATCTGCGTAGCGAGTAAAGTATGGTGCCTTACTATAACATGACACAAGAGATTTCCAATGTTTAGTAGCCCATGATCCATCATTCACTATGCGAGCATCTTTGAGTTTTGTCTGCAAATGATTTTTTCTATGCACCGGTACTGTTAACCAAAATGGTCCATTGGGTCCTTTAATCTTGTTTCTGTTGTTATAGTCGTTAACTTGATATTGCACATCATCCATATAGCAAAATGTATCAGCTAACACAATCTTATGAAATAGACCGATCCAGGGCAAATAAGACGACTGATGTCCAGTTAATATCATACTTATAAAAATAAATCCGATAGGACTTGTTCAATCCTACATATCTGTGTTTCATTTAATGCAGGGAAGACAGGTATTGACAACACAGAGACAGAGATTTCCTCAGAACAAGGAAAATGTGCTTGCGGCAGACCCAGGTGTTTGTGTAGTAGTTCATTATTATGTACTGGTTGAATGCAAGAAATCCTATTCTGATCAAAAACCATTTTGCAATCCTCCAATCTAGAACCTAATTTCAGGACAAACCTATACCAATTTGGACTAGCATCTTCAGCACCTAATTGCAACAAGGTCTCGGAATCTTTTCCAATAGCATCAATATATCTCTGAGCATTCTTGCTTCTTTGCGTTATAAAGCTTGGCAAACGCTCCAATTGCGAGATACCCAAAGCAGCTTGAAAATCAGTCATCTGAAAGTTAAAACTCGGATAATAATTATCACGACCATCATAATCACGATAATCACGTACTTGGTCAATGAGATTTTTGTCATGCGACAACACCATTCCGCCTTGTCCAGTGGTAATCATTTTAGTAGCATAAAACGAAAAAATTGCAATGTCTCCTACAAGACCAACCTTCCTGTCATCAAAACTTGCACCAATAGATTGACAACAATCTTCCACGATTTTTATGCCTAAATCCTTATATATTCTTGTGTCAACTGGAACACCATAAGTGTGTGTCAAAACTAACGCCTCAGTCGTAGGGGTTAATGCATTGAAACACATATCGAACGTAGGATTGAAATCTCCTGTAGAAACATCCACAGGTATAGGAGTTGCTCCGGCCCAATAAACTGCATTTAACAAAGCTGAACAAGCATAAGTTGGTACTAAAACATCCGACCCTTTTCCTATGCCAAGTGCTTTTAATGCCAAGAACAATGCAGAGGTTCCACTAGACACTGCAACTCCCGATAAGTTAGATGTATTCTGGCCGTCAGACATATATCTGCATAAAGCTTCTTCAAATTCAATTACCTTAGATCCTTGAGCTAACCATCCCGTATTTATGGAATCGCTAACTGCTTTTAAATCGGATTTCGATATATATGGACTGTTATGTCGGATAACTTTTTTGCAATTATTATTTTTACTCAAAGGTCTCACCATTAAATTCTTTCGAGATTTTACCTCCAGACCATTGATAATCAGTTATTAAAATTGCGTTACCACCAGTAGACACTAAAACTCCTGCTGATGTGCTGCTAATAATTGTTCCAGGAACAGATTCGTATGTCCTGTCAGGCGACAATCTGGTACGCCACACAATAAATTTAGCACCTTGTAAATAAGTAAAAGCTCCAGGATAAGGTCTGGTTAGTCCTTTAACTAAATTATAAATATCAGTATCTATTGAAGACCAATCAATGTAACCATCTGATGGTTTTCTGGGAGGATAATAAGTTGCTTGACTTTCATCCTGAGAAACTCTATTTATAATACCTGCCTGCATATCCTCTAACACCTTAATGAGAAGTTTCGGAGCGACTGAAGCAAGCTTGAATGTAAGGGACAGGATATCATCCTCATCAAGTATGCTCACGCTATCCTGGGCGATAATATCACCAGTATCTATGCCCTCATCTAGGTAATGTACAGTGTAACCCATTTGGTTTTCCCCGTTAATAAGCGCCCAATTCTCTGGATGAGCACCGCGATACTTGGGTAGAGGAGCCATATGTAGGTTTATAGCACCCAATTTGGCAAGATCAAGCACATAGTCTCCTAGTATGTTGCGATAGGAAGAAACAACTAAGATGTCAGGCGCAATGTCCCGTATTCTTTCGACAATGCTTCCACCATCAGTGATCTTATTACACTTAATTGCTGGAATGGAATGATGAACAGCTAAGTCAATTACTGATGGATACCAAATATTCTCGCCTTCGCGTGGAATATTAGTAATTACTAATGATGGGTTAAATCCTGCACTCACAAGAGAGCTTAGAGAACAACAACCGTATATATGATTTCCAAAAAATACGGTCTTCAATTTACTGTTGTTTTTCAATTATATGTTCCCAAGACACTGGTTGATACTTTGATACATCATGAACTAGACGAGCTCCTATGACAACATTTAAGTATCGAGGATGAAGTTTTGGTTCAGTATTACCACATCGAAACACCCTTAAATCAGAACTATGCAATATAGACCCTGCACTCAAATCATGCAGAAAGTACAGTCCCAACCTTGTACGTTCGTGAATAGATGTTTCATCTTTATATATACCTCTACGGACATTTCCATACAGAGAGACGTTTTTCTGATTATTGATAACCTGATTCCTGTACTCAGGATCATTTTCCACTTTTCTTACTTCTTTCACCATACTATGCAACTCTTTCGGTTCAATAGCAAAAAAATGATCAGGCCCTTCCACAGTACGGTCATATGTGTAATGTTTCTCTAATAGTTTGGCACCCAATGCCACTGCAAGTCCAGGTGCAATTGTTGGGTGAACTGAATGATCAGAGAAACCAACTGGAACAGAGAAAGCATCATCATAGAATTTCATATTAACTAGATTAAGACCCTCTAGAGAAGCGGGGTAAGCAGAAACACAATGTAAAAGTGCCTTAGGCACTGATCCTAACGCCATTAATGCTTCCTCTACCTGACCTACAGTATGCACTCCAGTACCAATAATCACAGGTAATTGTGCTGATGCAGCTCTCAACAACAATGGAATGTTCGAAATCGCAAATGATGGAATCTTGATAAAATCCACGCCACCCTTTAGCATCACTTCTAGACCGATAAACCCATCCGTGGATGCACCAAATAACATGCCATGGTCATTAGTGTATTGCCTCAGCTCTCCAACCCACTCATTCGGAATCTCTTTGCGCCTAATCACTTCAGCCAAATCTTCATCACCATAATGAGCCGGATACTTTGTGTTAGGCGGATAACATTCGGCAGAAAAAACCACTTGTATCTTAACAGCACTGCACCCTGCTTCACCAGCAATATCAATCAGATTTTTTGCCCTAGATATTTTTCCATCATGATTGGATCCCATTTCAGCGATAATAAAACATTCGTTTGTTCCACCAACAGAGTATGATCCTATAGCAATTGGTTTCTTAGTCATCAAATTCATTCCGTACATATCTTGTGATTACAATATTGTCCTCACATCGCTTGTCTACTAACAATACAGTCTAACCATGTGCTAAAGTCGTATCAAATATTCTGGCCGTCATGCCATGATATTCATATGCATATTCTGGAGTTTTATCTATGCCCAACATAATTTTGTCTAATTCCTTACATCCAAGTTTGGCAAAAACACGTTTGTAATTACGGGCAAAAACATATTCACAATTTCCATATTCCTGCTCGACCACTACAACATATCTACTAGCAATACGTACCATTTCTGAGAAAACTTTACTGCTAGAAGGATGTACATGCATAAGTACTGCCATAGAAAAAACCACATCTATGCTCTTATCAGAAATGCTAGGTAGTGACTCTTCGAAACTGCCTACAACAATTGATGATTCCGAATACAGTTTCGGATATACATTACTCATCAATTCAACAGCATCTGAATTTATTTCCATTCCGTACAGATTTGTGTAACCACTTGTTCGCAAAACTTCAAGATTAGTACCACAATTACAACCTAATTCCATAATATGCAAATCCGTGTTGACATAAGGTTTCCAAAATTCATCTAGAAACCTAATTAATGCTTTTGGTTTGTTATGATAATGACTTGGTCTATTTGGGTTTTCATCCTGGTTGACCTCTGACCCCCAAATCCTACGGCATGCATCGGCATTCCATATCCAGGGAGGTGTATAAGATTTTTCAATAATGTATTGATTGATCTCACTGACAATTTTGTCTAATCCCTTGGGCTTAAACGCGTTTCCTTTTGAATCCAACCGATTCCTGTAGAAAATTATTTTTAAAACATTGATAACTACAGACTTTAGTTGATTTACCATAAAAACATCCTAATAATTTGCCTATTCATCAGCCATAATTCACCAATTAGAAGGATTTAGCAAAACATTGTCATTCATCTGAAAATCCGATGCCATGTTCATATCGACTGAAGGTAACATACCGGCTTTGACTGCGTCCATAGCTACATCTAGTTCAGATATATTTTCTATACCAAGAAGTACTGAATGTACGCCAGGTATACCTAAACAAAATCGGATAGCCAGTTGCGATAATTCCTGCCATGAAATATCGTAGTAGTCTTTGATACGAGTAGCCCCTTCCTTCAATGCTATTAAATGGTCTGGGAGGTAACATGCCTTCTCGCTGAGCACTCCCTGCAACAACACAGAACGAGCTAATATACCAACATTTGCAGATTCAGCAGCCGGTAACACATTAAAAGTCAAACGCTGATCCAAAATGCTAAATGGCACCTGCAAAATGTCAACAATGCCAGAATCTATCGCAGCTAATGCATCCTTTTCATTGTATATAGAAGCACCTATATATTTCACCAAACCTTGATGCTTGACTCTCTGTAATGCGCGTATAGTTATAGAGTCATCAAAGACAGCAACGGTAGCATTGTGGACTTGTAATACATCTAATACATCCCGCTGCAAACATTTCAAACTTTTATTAATGGATTCAAGAATGGCATTTTCACGACTAAGAGGTGTCTGATCCGCACCCTCCAGGAATGATAACGATAACTTAGTGGCAATGTAACATGAATCTTTACCAAATAAAGCCTTCCCTAGTACTATTTCACTCGAACCATATACTGGTGCCGTATCATAGAAATTGATCCCATAATCTGCTGCAGCTCTCAATAATTCTATAGATTCCGATTCAGACGGGTGTCCAATCTTTTCAGGTATTCTAATACCGTAATCCATACCTAGAGAAACGGTACCCATGGATAAAACGGAAACATCAAGTTTGGTGCGTCCCAACTTTCTTTTTAACACAATATCAATTTGACAGCTCAATCAACATCACGCTACACTAATCAATCGGCCCTTGGACATAAATTCGTTTAATAAATATTAAGCTATATCAGAATCTAAACGATTTTTGGAAAAACCGTTCTCAACACACTTAGAATGTCGATGATTATTGTAATCACAAGCGAAACTTATAAACCTGATTGACCATTTAATTTTATACATTGCATTCTATTTTTCTACACAGTAGTATTAAAGCCTTCTATACTAGTAGCAAATTGTGACTTTTTGCTTATTTCTTTTAGAAAAGTGTTAACCCGTTCCGTCGATTTTCCATCATTACAATGAACTACATATCTTTGTAAGTAGTCTGAGGTATCAACCTTACGCAATTCTGCTACATATTCTTTACCATCTACTGTCAACCTCTGTAAAGCATCTAGGAAATCATCCTCAGTACTGCACCAGCAACAAGCAAGCTCTAAATCAGGTTTAAAATGTGACATAAGAGGAGTTTGTTGAGGATTGCAATACAATATCAAAGGCTTCTGAAAAGCAATTGTCTCATTCCATACAGTTGAAGAGCTAATATCAGTAATCACTATGTCACTATTCAACAGCAAATTATCCATATTAGAAGTAGTATCCACATTTATACTTAAGTGAGGCTCCTGTTCAATATATAGTACTGTCCCGAGTATTTTGACTGTGTCACTCATTGGTCGAAATGTCACCTTTAGTTGATCGCATGCACCAAGAAGATTAAGGTATTTTTTCTGCAGCAGATATCGCCTAGTATCTTCACTCCTCTGATCTTGTCCAATCGTATTACCATATGACTTTTCCGATATCCATAATACCCTAATTCGTTCATTATCTAACTGCTTCAGCGAGTTACATCCAAAAACCCTTTGCTCTATGTTTGGTGAACCCACTGCTAACAAACCAGCTTTTTGAGCAACAACTGGATCTGACAATGGTTTAATTCCATTACCATAGGTGAGATAATAATCACAAAAAGCCAACTCATTCACTTCCAAGCTATTGTTCACATGTGTTCCAACAGAACCGCCATGCTGAATTCCAACTGTTGGAATACCCTCCATCTCACACGCTAGCGCCATGCGCTTATCTACCATCCGGTTAACACCTTGGAAACAAACCACGTCAGGGGAGAAAGCATCTAGCACTCTGTAGGCAATTCTATCCACATATCTAGACAGAAATAATCCATAGACAGCTATAGGTCTAAGAACGGTTATCAGATCAGATAACAAATCGAAGTCTCCGAATTTAACTGTTGCTGTTTGGTCAAATTGATTAGCCCACTCATCATATAAACTATTCAGATGGGCTATCTCTTCACTATCTGGTTCAGGAGAATCCAAATCAAGATCGATCGTAGTACGTTCAGTTAACGAAATCAGCTTGGAATTATAAACTGTCGACCATCCCAGACATCCTTGTATACCGCCCATGATTTCATTATTAGCATGATTTAAAACATATACTTTAGTTGCTTTTAATGAAGCAGTAACAGTATTCAATTCTTTATTCATGCCTCCCAGCACCAGTAGAGATTGATTACCCATATCAGCATCATGAGTACCAATAACATTATGAGATATTGTCCGAATTACCTTCCAGTAACTGCCAACACAATACCGCACACGCTGGACAAAACTATATAATGCGCGCCAACTTACCCACCACTTTACCCTATTTGTCTTGTATGAATTAAAGCTAATGGTAAATGAATATTGCTGAGCCAATTGATTTAACAAACCGTTCATTGGTATTGAAGGAAACCACGGATGTGCAGTCCTCAAAATGTATCCTGCATCTCCTTCTAGCTTGAACATTGAGACTGTTTTCGGATTACAAGCACGTATGGTTTCATGCATCAAGTGGACACGCGTAGCAAGAATGGAAGCAGCAAAATTAAACCAATAAATATGTGATATTAAGAATCCCCGATCTGAATCTTGAGTATTACCGTGTGAATTTAGAATACGATCCTCAATGTCACGTAACAATTCAACACAATTACTCAACAAATGTTTGCTAGTAGATCCAATTGGTCGGGTATCAGCGTACTCTGATACTGAAGTATGAGGGATACCAAACTCCTCCAAAGCTTGCAAAGCCTCAGCAGTCAGAGCTACGACCTCGAAAGGCACATTATCTTTCAGAAGATTCTTTATGTGCTTAGCTTGTGCCCTACATTCAACAAACCACAGATTGCTCACGGTAAATTATTGTTCTACAGTTATTTTTAGGTATCAAATACAACAATTGACTTGACTAGCATGAAAACAGCTATTCTCATCTATGTCTATTCCAAACCTCTAAATAGTACAAACTTTTTACGAGAAAATCATAGTGTTTGGAAGCGTTATAGTGATCTTCAATTACACTCTCAATCAACTTGAGATCCAAATAATTTCGAGTAATTGAACTACTGTCGCGCACCAACTCATTTAATTGATCACGGGAACTTCTACTCCTAAACCACAGGGTAAGATCAGAAGAAAATCCAACTTTCTTTCTCGATATTATGTCCTGTGGAATAAACTTCTCTGATACTCGCTTTAGGATGTACTTTGTCTCTCTAGTAGACTCTTCAAACTTAAAACTACTATCGATCGAATTGACGGCATTAACCAATCTATAGTTTAAGAAAGGTTGTCGCAATTCTATACTTGCTGCCATGCCCATTCTGTCTTGTCTTTGTAGAATAGTCTGTAGTCTATGCCGCTGATCATAAAGCATAACGAGATCCATCAGAGGTATATCTTTGTGTTCTCGGAGCCAACGATAGGACTCACCACGTAAATCATCGTCAATGGTGGTCATCTCAAAACCACAGATATTAGAAACTATCTCAGCATTATCAAGGCCACCACCATAATACAATATATCTTCCAAGGTGTAGTCACCATTTGTCATCTCATCCACAAACGTAAAAATACGATCATAACGATCATATCCACAAAATATCTCATCTGATCCTTCCCCTGAAATCAACACCTTGATATCATGATCTCGAGCAGCAGAGCACAGCTTGTACATTTGTACTGAACTTAGATGCTGCAGTGGCTCATCATATATTTTAGACAAAAATGGAATCTCATCGACTAGTGATTTCACATCATGCATAACAATATTTAGATTAAAGTCTGCATCATTATGCTGATTGAGATATGAAACTAACAACTTGGCAAAAGGTGATTCATCAAGCTTGCTTGATCTGTTACCAGCACAAAAACATTGTAGTCCCTTGTATCCAGATGCAGCTAGCATAGCAGTCACAATGCTCGAATCAATCCCACCGCTAGTAAGCAGCCCTACAGGAACATCACTGATCATACGATTCCGAACTGAATTATGGACACATTTCTCTACAATCGAATGAGCCTCGCTTTCTTTAACAATCTTTCTATCTTGACCGATCCGATATTCATTTACAAGATCCCAGTAACAATACTGAGGCAATCTATCATTGACGCCACTTAATAACAAATAATGGCCCGGATTAAGCTCAAAAATGTTCTGATAAAATGTCCGCGAGCCTGATATTTTTGAGCGACAGAAGTATTCATATAGACCGTTCGCATGAAGCTCATCAGTGACAAGACCAGTATTTGTAATAGCTTTTATTTCCGAAGCAAACAGGAATGCGCGGTCAGCGTAAGCATAATAGAGAGGTTTCTCACCAATTCTATCTCTAGCAATGAAAAGAGTATGCTCAACTTGGTCCCAAATGCTAAAGGCAAACATGCCTTCTAATTTACTTAGAGTATGATCGGGACCGAAATTCTGATACAATTTCAATATAACTTCTGTGTCGGATGTAGTCTTAAAATAGTGATTTTTGCTCAATAACTCATCGCGTAGCTCAAGATAATTGTAGATCTCTCCGTTGTACACAATAACAAAACGACCATCATCGCTAATCATTGGCTGGTTACCCGAGATCACGTCCAGAATGCTTAATCTGACATGACCCAAGTACACACGATCATCCCTATAACTACCCGAGTCATCAGGACCCCTATGCGATAGTAATTGCAAGTTGGCAGAATTATGTTGAACTTCCAACAAATTCTGCTGGTTAGAGTAGATACCAAATATGCCACACATAACTATATTCTAGTGATTCATCCTATACATTAGCGGACTACATTTTTCTAAAACAATGTGAGTAATTCTAAGAAATATACAAAGGGAAATTAATCAACAAAATGCCTTCAATATTGGTTAAGATACACTATTGTCGCCGGTCAGATACTGAAGATCATGAATGTAGGCTGGTGAATTGATCAACTCCTAATTCAAAATCATCGATGTGTTTGCTCAATTTTTCATCGGACCAATTCCACCATCGAATATCTAAAAGGGCATCAACTGTGCTATCAGAAAATCTCTTTCTAACCACTTTTGCAGGAACACCTGCTACAACACAATAGTCTGGCACATCCTTAGTAACCACGGCCCTAGAACCTATTACTGCGCCGTTACCTACTGTAACACCAGCAAATATTATTACGCCTTCGCCAATGTAAACATCATTCTTGATAACCGCTGTATCTGCCCTAGTTGATCCAGAAGTGGGGTCTTGACTACAATCCCTTATAGAATTATCAAAGTGATACTTCAAGGGATAAGTTGTTACACCAGTAGTATCATGCCCATACAACCCAATAACACAATTATCGCCTATGTGACAAAAATTGCCAATTTCACATTTCAAGAGCTTTGTTCCTGGCTTATAATAGGAAAACTTTCCAATTTTTACATTGTCAAATTCTCTTGCAGCTCTACCAAAATTCCTTCGATGATTTGCATGAAGTGGAATAAGCTTATCAAAACTTATTCCTAAATCACTTAGCTGAACTGAAATCTCATCAAAGAAAATAGGTGTAACAATGACATAGTCATATTTGTATTCAACAATTGTCATTGGAGGAACTACCGGTACACCACCAATATCTCTACCCCACATTCTAGTATCATTGTCAGCAAAAGCTACAACCTCTATCAGGCCAAGCAAGACAAGCGGATGTAGATACTCAAAAAAAGATTTACCATCATCACTCGCGCCGTAAATAATTATTCGTGATTTATCCATTTACTACACCATAGTCGTCAACTCAGTCTCACAATATGTATCCACATCAACACTTGAAATTGAAATAGCTATGTCCAGTACAATCAATCTATGATTAATTAAGCAATTTTTCAATCGCATCGACCACGTGGCTCACATCTTCATTTGTCATATCTGGAAATATCGGCAAACTCAAAAGCTGCTCATATACTGATTCAGCAGTCAAGCAGCGATTGTTTTCATTTGTGCCAACAAGTTTATACAGAGGGTGACGATAAACCGGCATGTAGTGCACGTTCACTCCAATATTTTCAGCACGCAATGCAGAAAATATTTGCTCTCGATTCATTCCTATTTGATCGAGTTGTACTTTCACTGCATAGAGATGATACGAATGTAAAACATGATCTCTAACGGATAAAGGGCTTATTACTGGATAGTCTCGTAAAGCATTGTCATAAATTGAGGCTATTTCACGACGACGCTTCACAAACTTAGAAAGCTTTTGAAGTTGACTGACACCTAAAGCACATTGGATGTCACTAAGACGGTAGTTGTAACCAACAGTGTGCATTTCATATGAGAAGCTACCCTGCCTTGCCCGCTGTAAATGGTCTGTAGTAATCCCATGGTTCCTAAAGATTCTCATTTTTCTAGACAATTCTTTATCATCAGTCGTGATCATACCTCCTTCACCGGTGGTAATAGCCTTGACAGGATGGAAGGAAAAAATATTTAAGTCAGCTAATGATCCAACCAATCGACCTCTAAAGCTACTGCCAAGAGAATGGCAAGCATCGGCTACCAAGTACAAACCATACTTATCAGCAACAGCTTGCAGTGCATCATAATTGCAAGGATGACCAGCATAATCCATAGCAATTATTGCCTTAGTACTAGATGTAATATTTGCTTCAATTTTAAGAGGGTCAATTAAAAGTGTATCGCTCTGCACATCTGAAAACACTGGTGTACCTCCAGTATACAAAACGCAATTAGCCGTAGCCACAAAGCTTATCGCAGGTATTATCACCTCATCTCCAACCCCAATACCAATTGCATGCATAGCCGCATGCAAAGCTGCAGTGCCATTACTGACTGCCACAGATTCATTGGCATTAACGCTTCTTGAAAAAGAGTTTTCAAATTCAGCAACTGCTGGACCAGTTGTTAACCAATCTGAACGCAGCACTTCTACTACAGCTTGTATGTCATCCTCATCTAAATGTTGACGTCCATAAGGAAGCATTCTTTCCCGCACTGGCACACCTCCATCGATAGCTAATTTAGAATTCAAATGATCCATCCTCAATCATATGCTTCAGTTCTTCATTAGATAACCAATGATCATTATTGTTGCTAGAATATTCAAATCCGTCAGGAAGCACTGTACCTCCAGTCCATTCACATCCTCCCCACCACGGAAATTGAGGCTGTACAATAAACATATCCTCAAATTCTAGAGTAGTACGTGCTTCATCCCGTGATACGAGCACTTCGTGCAGTTTCTCTCCTGGTCGCATCCCTATAACTTCAATCTCACAATCAGGTGCCACAATACGAGCTAGATCAGCAATGCGCATACTAGGTATTTTAGGCACAAACATATCACCACCTTGCATCTGATCCAATGAATTGAGCACAAGACGAACACCTCGTTCTAAAGTTATCCAAAATCGTGTCATTCTTTCATCAGTGATAGTAATCTTCCCATAATCGCGTTGCCGCATAAACATCGGTATGACACTACCACGACTTCCAATCACATTACCGTAACGCGCACAGCTAAATTTTGTACCATTTCCTCCAGCATAAGAGTTTCCTTGGATAAACAACTTTTCTGCACAAAGCTTTGTAGCTCCATAGAGATTTACAGGATTGACAGCTTTATCTGTGCTAATTGCCAAAACTTTCTTGACACCGCAATCAATGGCTGCATCGATGACATTCTGAGCACCAACCACATTTGTTTTAACCGCCTCAAAAGGATTGTACTCACAAGCTGGAACTTGCTTGAGAG
>CAJWIA010000016.1 GCA_913040765.1 uncultured Anaerolineales bacterium
ATTGGGGATGTGACCGGCAAACTTCTGCTTGCACACGTAGCAACTGCACAAGGCATTGTGGCAGCAGAAACAATTGCTGGACATCAGACTGTAAAACTCAACTACAAAATGCTGCCTAAAGCTACCTACTGTCACCCAGAAGTAGCATCATTTGGTTACACTGAGGCTGAAGCTCTAGAAGCCGGGTATAATACTAGAGTATCGAAATTTAGATTCAGCGCAAACGGTAAAGCGCTTAGTCTAGGAGACCATAGTGGTTGGATAAAGATAGTCAGCAATGATAAAAATCATTACATTCTCGGTGCCCATATGATTGGTCCACAGGTTACCGAGCTATTACCAGAATTATCATTGGCATACAACGCAAAATTAACTGCTGAAGATATAGCTAAAAACATTCATGCACATCCAACACTCTCCGAAGCAATAATGGAAACTGCACAGGGCTTAGTTGATGAAATGATCCACGCTTAACAACACTATTTGCAAATATATTTCTAATCATTGCTCAATATAATACTGGCGAAAAATGCCTGACATAGACGTTTCTACCAAATTTTATGAAATCACGTTTTATTGACAAATCAATCTTATTCCAAAAACTAGTGCCCACATTACTTGTTGTATGTAGCATTACATTAATTCTTCTAATACCATTAGCAATTTGGGTGGCATATGGGCCTATGTCGGATCAAACCGATACTGTCACAATTGGCAATAGCAACAACATTTTGTTGCCTATACTATCAGCTGGTCTGATGATAGTATTTGCTATATTTGTACTCAACAGATATATATCTAGCAACAAGATACACTTTTTTTTCTGGGGTACTGGATTACTGATGTTTAGTGTTGTCAGCCTATCAGAAATATATCTGTCAATGCAATGGAATAGGTGGGCATTCTTCTTTTGGTACTTTTTCGGAGCCGTACTCAATGCGGCCTGGATTGGACAAGGAACAATCTGCTTGCTGTTATCGAGCAAGTGGCTGCGACCTACTATTACACTACTTTTATTTGCCAGTTCAACTGCCTTAATCGTAATGCTTCAAACTATGTCATTGTTAGACGTTTCAAAATTCGATAACACCATCATTATGAATGCACAATACCGCAATATAATGCCTGCACCACTTGAAGGTGGCATCATTCGACTCATGACACCTTTCTTTAACGTGTATGGAGCAACATCTCTGATTGGTGGAGCAGTATGGTCGGCATATCTTTTTTGGCGGAAGAGCATACTCCCAAATCGGGTAATTGGAAACATTCTCATAGCTATAGGTGCCATTATTATCAGTACCACCAGCATTCTTACAAGAATAGGGGTCAGCAAATGGTGGCATCTAGGAGAACTACTAGCTGCTATATTGCTGTTTGTAGGATTTATATTTGCCTCTCGACAAACATACGCAAAAGTGTCCAAAAACACAGCAATGTTTACCAGACAGTCCGTGGTTGATTATACAAATGAATAGAACACAAATCCTTCGTCTAGGATTGTTTCAAATGGCCGCAGGAGGCCTATCTGTGATATTTCTAGGTGTTCTCAACAGAATCATGCGAGTAGAGTTAGGAATGGACTTATTACTAGTCAGCTTCCTAATAGGTGGAGGACACTACATGGGAGCTGTAGTAGCGATACCATTTGGACATTTCTCAGACACACATCGTGTAGCAGGTTACAGACGAACTATTTATATCATCATGGGAACAATTGTTACCATTACCATACTGATTCTATCTCCTCAAATGGCAGCTTGGGTGTCTTATAAGACTACTATCTTACGCATCACAATTGCCTTCATTTTCTTCTTATTGGAAGGCATTTCCACATTCCTGGCAGGCACAGCCTACTTAGCTCTTATAGCCGACCTCACAAAACCCAATGAGCGCGGATCGGCAGCAGCTTTAGTGTGGACATTATTAATGGTTGGAATAATCATCACTGGCATAGGTTCTGCATCATATATGGAGATTTACTCATTTGACCGCATAATAATTCTATGCTCAATCACCTCTGCAATAGCACTATTAATGACTCTTATAGCACTATGGAAACAAGAAGATCGTACTAATGACAAGATATCGCAACCTGAAAGTCTACTGAAAGCAGTCAACACAATGATAAGCAGTCAAACAGCTCGTCGGTTTGCTGCTTTTCTGCTCCTAGGAATGTTCTCATATTTTATGCAGGATGTTATATTGGAACCATTTGGCGGAGAAGTGTTTGGCCTGTCGGCAGCTGAGACTACGAGATTCAATTCATATATGGGTATAGGCCTAGTAAGTGCCATGTTATTTGGAGGAATGTACCTAACTCCACGAATTGGAAAACGTAGAGTAACCACTCTAGGATGCTGGATAATTGCTATATCTTTTACTGGGTTAGCTATAAGCGGTTTCTTGGAAAATGGACAAACACTTAATCCAATAATCGGATTGTTAGGTCTAGGAGCAGGATTTTTTACAGTCGGAAGTGTTGCTTTAATGATGGATATGACCGCCACACAGCATATAGGACTTTTTGTTGGAACTTGGACACTAGTCCAAGCAGTAGCTAAAGGTCCTGCAGCAATTCTATCAGGCGGATTTCAACAAATGTTTTCATCCTTAGGATTATTGCCTGGCCAAGCTTACGGATCTGTATTCTTGCTTGAGGCAATCGGTATTGTTTCGGCTATGATTGTACTCAACGGAGTAACTATAGAAAACTTTAGGGAAGAAATGAAGTCGGCATTGGTAAACGATCCTATAAGCATCGACTAATCACGTGATACTAAGATTTAGATAATACATCCAATTGCGTTTCCACCGCAAGATTAGGTAATCTGTAAATCTAACCTCCTATATAGGACATCTCTACCGGCGATACTCGATGTGATTGCTTGCTGCGCAATTCAGAATAACGATCATCTCGATTCTTCCAAAGTGACGATACTACATCAACTATTTTCTCATCAGATGCATTATTCCTCAATAGTGAGCGAACATCATAGCCTGATGAAGCAAATAAGCAGGTAAACAATTCACCTCTAGCTGACAATCGCAACCTACTACAATCACCACAAAATGGCTGCGAAACCGAGGAAATCAACCCAATCTCCCCACTTCCATCTGTATATTTCCAACGATTAGCCACTTCCCCGACATAATTAGGGGCTATAGGCTCAAGTGGCAATTGTGCTCCAATTAACTCCACAATTTCTGATGATGGAACTACCTCATCGAGTCTCCATCCATTGCTATCGCCAACATCCATATATTCAATAAAACGAAGAATATGTCCGCTCTCTCTAAAATGCTTTGCCATTGGAACAATACTGGCAAGATTGACACTACGCATTACAACCATATTAATCTTTATAGGACTTAATCCAGCAGATGCCGCATTATTAATGCCATTTATTACTTCATCAACGGAAAATTCTACATCATTGAGTGATGCAAATGTATCATTGTTGAGAGAATCGAGACTAACCGTAATGCGCTGTAAACCAGCCTCTCTAAGTGCTAGGCACTTATCTTGTGTTAGCAGCGAACCATTTGTAGTGAGTGTCAAATCCAAACCTGGAATTAAAGCCAACATTTTTATTAGATACTCTATATCTTTCCGTAATAATGGATCACCGCCTGTTATCCGTACCTTGGTAATTCCTAGATTAACAAGCAGTCTAACAAAACGAACAATTTCCTCGTACGATAACATTTCACTTCTGGATAGATAGTTATAATCCGAACCAAACACCTCTTTAGGCATACAATATACACACCGAAAGTTACAACGGTCTGTAACAGAGATGCGCAAATCTTTCAATGGACGAGAAAATTTGTCTAAAACCATAACATTTTTACCCACTAAATATAAATGATACCACCCCTCTAATTATTAGTAGTGATAAGTATAATTGTGATTATATGACAATACATACGAAATCGTTTGTTGCACTAGAGATGCCACTAGTACTGGAACAACTAGCTGAGCATTGCCAATTCTCTGCAAGCAGAGAATTGGCAATGAGTTTACGTCCCGCCAATAGCATTGAGGTATCTGACTATCGACTGAATGAAACCACTGAAGCGAGAACGTTCCTAAACGATCATCCGCATACTAGCATAGAAAACGTCTCTGATGTACGAGATGAGATTAATAGGGCGAGACTATCTGCCATTTTACAACCCGTAGAACTTGTTCGCATTAGAAGTATATTAGTTGCATCAAGAGAACTAAAGAAAACTATATTGGCCGCTAGCAATGAAACCAAAATCCTATTTCAACAAGCGCAGATCATTGTGGATCTGCCGAATCTAGAAGATGCTATTGGTCGTTGTCTAAATGAACAAGCAGAAGTATTAAGTACAGCTTCTACAGTATTGGAAGAATTGCGTGAGAAAATCAAAGACACCAATAATGACCTTCTACAAAAACTTGAGCATATAACTAATAACCCTAACAATATCAAGTTCTTACAAGAATCGATAATAACACAGAGGTCTGACCGATACGTAGTACTGCTAAAATCCAACTTTAAGGGTCGCATTCCTGGGATTGTGCATGGGGAGTCCACATCAGGTTCTACGCTATTTGTAGAACCTATCGTAACAGTAGATCTAAACAATCAATTACAACAATTGCAAATAGATGAACAGAAAGAAATTATGCGAGTCTTACAAATTCTGTCAGAAAAAGTGGGTAAGTATGCCAACAAAATTGAGAACAATGTAGAAACAATTGCTATATTAGATTTAGCTTTTGCACGTGCCAAACATGCTGAAGCACTCACTGCTACGCAACCCATATTGCTTCCATGGGACGAAGACAACAATCAAACCTCAGACAATATCAGTCATGGATGTACAATAAAATTACTAGGTGCAAGACACCCATTATTATCAAAAAATGATGTGGTAGCCATCGACTTTGTAATCGACAACTATACGAAGGTAATTGTAATCACGGGTCCAAACACTGGAGGAAAAACAGTCAGCTTGAAAACAATCGGCCTATTGTCCTTGATGGCAGCAAGTGGTCTGCATATCCCGGTAGAACCAGGATCAGCACTGCCAATATTCAGCGGAATTTTTGCAGACATAGGCGATGAACAATCTATTAAGCAGAGTCTATCAACATTTTCCTCTCATATAAACAATATTAAAAGCATACTCAAAAATATAGGCTCCAGATCATTAGTGCTCCTTGATGAGATAGGCGCTGGCACAGACCCAGGCGAAGGTTCAGCACTTGCTCAAGCACTGTTAGAATACATTCTAGAAAAAGAATCAGTAGCTGTAGTTACCACTCATTATCAGAGACTAAAGCTTTTCTCGCACAATACCGATCGTGTACAAAACGCAAGCGTGGATTTTAATCCTAAAACGCTGCAGCCATCATATGGCTTAACAATAGGACTACCTGGAAGATCTAACGCACTCACTGTTGCTAGCAACCTAAACATACCAAAACAAATAATTGGTCGTGCTAGACAATTATTAAATCCGGAAGATCAGAAAGTAGATTCGCTGCTTGCTGACATATATGAACATCGTGAGATAGCAGTAAAGGCTAACAAGCAACAAGAAAATATAAGACAACAACTGGAAACACAAAAGTCGGAGTTGCAAATGCGATTGGATCGGATAGATGAAGAGAAACGTAATATTCTATTGGCTGGACGCAAACAAGTAGAAAAAGAATTAGAAAGCATACGTTCGGAAATAAGCAAAATACGTCGCCAGTTAAAACAATCTGAATTGCACAATCAAGTCTTGGGAGACGCAGAAAAAAAGGTTGGCGGTCTTGAAATGAAGCCTGTCCTATTACCCAAGGACAGAAAATCTTATGACGATATAACATCACCAAATGACATCCGTCTAGGAGATCAAGTATACATTGCTAGGTTACGAACCAAAGGAGTAATTGTTAAATTGCAGAACGGCGAAGCTGAAATACAAATAGGACGCCTGCGCATAAAATCACTAATAGATGAATTGCAGTTAAAGAAAAATACTGGTGAGGATAGCAGTAATACCAAAAACACAACAGTGAATGTGTCGATTGAATCTCCTGGAATGGAATTACACTTACGGGGACAACGTATCGAGGATGGTTTAGAGAAGCTGGATGATTATCTGACTAAAGCAGTCATAGCAGAATTGCCATGGGTGCGTATCATACATGGCAAAGGAACAGGACAAATGCGAGAAGCTGTACGACAGGCCCTCAAAGCTCACTCTGAAGTAAAATCGTTCCGCACAGGAGAACAAGGAGAAGGGGGTGATGGTGTAACAGTGGCTGTACTAGAATAGAAAGAGATTAACTACAAGAAACACAAGATAAAGAACGCATCACAAACAAGCTATTTAGAGTAAGCTCCTTTCCAACCGCAAATTATCGAGAATTTTAGAAACTGAATAACTGCGGTTAAGTACGTAGAAATGTATGCCCGACACTCCAGAATCCCATAACCCTTGTACTTGACAAGTAGCATACTCTACACCCATTGCTCGAGCACCCTCATCGTCATTTTCGTACTTTACCAATTGCATTTCCAAATCTGAGGGAATACGTGCACCACACAACCTGGTAAATTTACGAATCTGATTAGAGCTTAATACTGGAAGCACTCCAGGTATAATCGGAACTTGGATACCAATAGCTCTTGCTTTATCTACAAAACGGAAAAAATCATCGTTATCGTAAAATAATTGTGTTATAAGAAAATCAGCTCCATTTTCAACCTTCAGTTTTGTATAATTAATGTCATGATCAAAACTTACAGCTTCAGGATGACCCTCAGGATAGCAAGCAGCCCCAAGACCGAAAGAATATCCCTTATTAATATGATTTATCAAATCTGATGCGTGCACAAATCCATTTTCAACAGTTAATTTTTTTGTCTGATTAGTAGGTAGATCTCCCCGTAACGCAATAATATTTTCGATAGCAGAAGATTCCAAACGCTCCAAAATCTCATCCAATTCTTTCACAGTATGTCCTACGCAAGTCAGATGAGCCATTACTTCCACATCATAGTGCGCTTTTGCTTTAGTCGTAAGTTCTTCACTAAACTTCCTGGTTGATCCTCCAGCCCCATAAGTAACTGAGATAAAATTAGGCGAATAAACTTGCAGAGACTCTATTTTCTCGAGAACTGTATGTATGCCTGTAGATTCTCTCGGAGGAAAAAACTCAAATGAGATTGTACGAGTCTCGGCAAGAATATCTTGGATTTTCAAACTAAAACCCTGATTATATTATGGTAAACCATATTTATTGGTCAATATAGTAGCAATAGCTGATTATAACCCTAATGCATAACAGTCACAAACAATACAAAATCCTACTTTGTAGAAATTCTTTCACGCAATAAATATATAGCGCGATTAAAAGCCCGAACTCTGGCAAGTAACATAATACAAATTACAGCAGCAAAGATCAACGGCTGTCGTATATCTGATTTTACTGCCCATATGTAGTGAGATACTGCCAGTACACCAGTCAAATACACGAGTTTATGTAATATCTTCCAGTACTTTCCTAATCGACGTATCCAACCATGAGTGGAGGTAATAGCTAAAGGCGCCAATGTCAAATACGCCAAAAGACCTAATACCACATATGGCTTCTTAAATACAGATAATTGCAGAAGTTCAATATCAAATCCATAATCCAAACCAATAAACACCAAAAAATGTAAGCTTGCATACATGAAGGCATACAATCCTAAACTACGGCGAAATTGAATAAGACTGTGCAAGCCAAACCATTTCCTAACTGGAGTAATAGATAGAACAAGCACCAATAGTACTAAAGCTGGTTTTCCAGTACGAATTGTGACATCTTGAATTGGATTTACACTTAGATTATCATAACTCAAGTCATAAAAAAGCATAACCAATGGCAATAACGCACATATATGTAAAAGGACTCGAATATATTTGCTCATATAACTAATGACATTATCCATAGAACTACCTAATTTAGTGAAACAAAATAATCTGTGGTATTTAGCGAAACCATCTTAGTAAATTCTAAAAATTATGTTGTAAATCCATATTAGAATAAAGGTGATCAACTTGTTCTGCATAACCATTGAATAGCAATGTGTCTCTGCGTCCCAATTCACCTATGCGTCTCTCAGTATCCTGTGACCACCGTGGGTGATGCACATTTGGATTGACATTAGCATAAAACCCATACTCATTGGGAGCTGCTTTCATCCACAATGTTATGGGCTGTTGATCAACCAAATCTATGCGGACAATACTCTTGATACTTTTAAAACCATATTTCCAAGGCACAACCAACCTCAAAGGAGCACCATTTTGAGGTAGCAGTGTACGCCCATAAATACCTGTGGCTAGTATAGTCAAATCATGAAATGCTTCGTCAAGACGAAGTCCTTCAACATACGGCCATGAGTACCACCCATCGTTCTGTCCTGGTAACTGTACCGGATCATACAAAGTTTCAAATCGAACATAACGCGCATTCATTGTGGGTTCAACTTCATCCAGCAATCGCTTTAATGGAAAGCCCATCCAAGGAACAACCATGGACCAGCCTTCCACACAACGCAGCCGATAAACACGTTCCTCCTGGTCAAACTTGGTTAACAGATTTTCAATCTGGTACCGACCTGGATTCTTGACCAATCCACCGACATCTATCTCCCATGGCGTTATCTTAAAATCCTGTGCCATTGCAGCAACCCGTTCTTTATTGACTGAAAATTCATAGAAATTATTGTAGTTAGCAATCGATGTATAGTTTGTCCAACTATCACCCAGTTCATCTACATCAGTACTTATATTGCCTGCATCTAAGCTCGTATCAGTAGAGTCACTTTGCCTAGAACAAGCAGCCATCATTGCTGCTCCTACTGCAATTTTGCTAGCACTTGACATAAACTTGCGTCTCGATACATATATATGCTCAGGGGTAATCTCCGAGGAACGAATGGTTTGCATATTCAATTTCATCCAAATATTTATCTAAATTAATCTAAATATAGCACAACAAATATGTTTTTAGTGATGCAATAGTGATGCCTAAAATAGTAAAATACTAACATGAATTCACCAAGTGTATCAATTCTGATGCCAGTACGTAACGCAGCAAATACACTACGAGAAACGTTAGGGAGCATTCAATCTCAAACCCTGACAGATTTTGAGTTAATCGCCGTAAATGATGGGTCAGAGGATGATACAAGTAATATTTTGCATACGTACTCTATAAATGACAAAAGGATCAAAGTAGTTGACATGGTTAAGGGTGGCATAATCAAAGCACTCAATCATGGCCTAGCACTTTCCCAAAGCAATTTTATTGCTCGAATGGACGCAGATGATTTGATACATCCTAAAAGATTGGAAATGCAACTACAACACCTACAGGACAATCCCGGACTTAGTATCACAAGCTGCTTAGCTCAACCATTTCCTCACAATTCTTATAACAAAGGTTTTCATCGTTATGTAGATTGGCTTAATTCTTTAACAACTAGCTTGGAAATAGCTCGCGACATTTTTGTAGAGAGCCCTGTACCGCACCCATCTGTAATGCTTAGAAAGGAAGAATTACAGAGTCTCGGAAGATACCAAGATCATGGGTGGGCGGAAGACTATGACCTTTGGCTACGCTATTTCATTGCGGGAAAACAAATTGGTAAAATACCTAAAGTTCTACTTTACTGGAGAGATCACCCAAGCCGCACGAGTCGAACAGACTCTCGATATTCAGTAGAAAATTTCCTAAAAGCCAAAGTGTATTATTTGCTGCGTGGGCCTCTATTATATAGAGACACTATAATTATTTGGGGCGCTGGACAAATGGGAAAACGAATATCGAAGCACCTTATACGGAGCGAAGCCCCTGTAAACAGTTTTCTTGATATTAATCCCAGAAAAATCGGTCAAACACTACGTGGACGACCAATTTACTCAGCGAACCACTTGCCGACTTTATGGCAACAATCTGCCCGTCCAGTCGTTCTAGTATCAGTAGGTTCACATAGTGCCCGAAGCCTGATACGAAATAAAATGCAAAACTGGGGTTTTAATGAAACTGAAGATTATTGGTGCGTAGCCTAAACAATGTTGTTACACATAGTACAAACCGAATCAGTCCTGCAACCCAAGACTATAAACATCCTTTCGCAACCAACCACTCTTTTTAGCAACTTCTTTTGAAGCTTCAGAAAGGGTCTTTCCAGACATAGTGGCAACTTCCAACGATTGCAATACTTGAGCATTGCTCCATTTAGCAGCAAGCTCCTTTGGACAACCACCTACAACTAATGTAATTTCACCAAGTACCGAACTATTAAAATATTGTTGGGCAGATCTAACATCGCCGCGAAACATTTCCTCGTGCATCTTAGTTAATTCACGGCCCACAGCTATAGGTCGATTTCCTAACTCTGTTTCAATATCAATAAGAGAGTCTTGAAGCCTGTGTGGTGACTCAAAAAACACCAAGGTGCGTTCTTCTGCAGAGTTATCCGCTAGCATACGTTGCCGCTCAGATGACTTGCGCGGAAGAAATCCTAGGTAAACAAAAGCATCTGTTGGCAATCCTGACACAGATAGTGCAGCTAGCAATGCTGAAGGACCTGGTATAGGACGAACTTCATAACCGGATTCTAACGCAGCTACAACCAGTTGATATCCTGGGTCTGAGATTGTTGGCATACCACTATCAGAAACTACTGCAACATCATCACCAGACAATGCTGACAGGATGACATCAATCTTTTTTAGTTTGTTATGATCAAAATAGCTCGTTAGAGGAGTGTTTATATTAAAATAGGATAGTAATTTTTTTGTACGCCTCGTATCTTCTGCGGCCACAAGACCAACTTCGCCCAAAACACGTATTGCACGCGGACTAAGATCCTCAAGATTGCCAATCGGCGTAGCTACAATATAAAGGGTACCCATAATGACGACTCATTAGTATTACTGGCTCCAGACAAAGTTGGCCAGTATCAAATTTCGATCGCAATCATCAAATGTGGTCAGTGAACGTCTCTCTGAGACTGGATTTCCAAATACATCCAATAACTGTACAGTGTACAACATGTCAGTCGCAACCGGGGAGCTGGCTAATGTGACCTCGTAACCTGCTGGCCCAAACTCAGGCTTGCTGCCAATAAGAGCATCTTTGGAGAACCCATCTGGCCCTTTCACATTAACAATTAAATCATCCGCCGCATTACCCTGAGCGTCAAACACCGTACCAGCTACACCTAACCAGTCACACCCTAGTTCGGGATAAGCAAACTGTGTTGTATATCCTATACTACCTTCCTGCAGCACATAACTGTAAACTGAAGTGGGTTCTACAAATGAAGTTGCAGTCGGAGCAAGAGTAGGTTCAGGTGCCACCACAATTGCAGTGGGAGGAATACTGGTGTTAGTCGGCACCAAAGTGGGTATAGACGTAGGCGTTGGAATAGGTGTTTCTGTAGCCAAAACGGCTCGGACAGGCACCTGTGGTGGTGGAAATGGATTGATAAACGATTGTGGATCAACGAATATATATAGATAAATACCACCAACCATCATTGTTGCATAAAGCAGCGCGGAGGTTAGTACATCTAATATAGAGTGTCTACGTTTACTCATAAACCAACTCCTGTCTTCTATAGAATATTACTGGACAAATTTCTCTATTACAGCTTGCGACCTTAAATCAGCAAGCCAACTATCTAGTACAGCTCTTCTTACTACTACAGCAGCATTCGGCGTCAGTTCCCGCTGCATGTTACGATCTATGTTCTGTATTATATGAAAACCAATCTCAGTCTCCACAATATCACCCAACTCTCCTGGTTCCAAATCAAATACTTCTGCTTCCAGCACTGGCATAGTAAGCAATCCTCTTGGAAACCACCCTAAATCTCCACCATTCAACCTTGTACTGCGATCAAGCGAATGTATAGCTGCTATGGTTGCAAAATCCGCGCCAGCAACAATTTTACTGCGCAGATCTTCCGCTTCCTCCCTAGTGGCAACTACAATATGACGTGCATTTACCTGTTCAGCATAAGTTCCGACATCATTTAGCACTAATTCCTGAATCTTCGTAGCAAGCAACTGCTCCTCCAGCTGAGACTGAAATTCCACCTCCGTGTAAATATTGTTTTCTAACCATTTATCAAATCCGGCCTGACCACCACGCGCGGATATACTGTCTGCATAAGCTTCATCTAACTGCTGCACAGTTACCGTGAAACCCTGTTCACGCGCCGCTTGACCAATCAATTCGGATAATATCAACTGCTCAAGTACATCGTAAGAATGTTTTTCGATGTTTGGAGGGATTAATTCCGATTTTCTCAGTGCTGCTTCATAACGCAATAACTCACGTTTGTATCGCTTTTCAGAAATAGATACAGTATTTACAGTAGCAACAAGGAGTTCATCACTTGCGACTATTGTATTAACCACTTGCGGTTCCACATACTGCTCTTTATTAATATTGTCAGCCATTGAATCATCGCTGCCTTCATTAGATATGATTTGACAGGAATTGAGCAGGCAAAAAACAATAATGCCAGTACATATAAGGTAGTAGTTTTTCAAATAAATGTACACATATATTGCAAATACAGTTGCTGAGATTATACCTCCAGCAATTGTATTTGCAATCTTCTTACTAACTAAATAAAGCGGAAAATACTAGTGAGAATGAGCCGCTAATCCGTAGAAATCAATTAGAAATACGACAATAAGCATTATTACTGTAGCAACTACAATCTGTAATAACGCCCCACGACCTGTACTTGGATCATGAATGTTCGGTAGAAAATCTACAGTAGCCACATACAAGAATGTACCTGCTGAGAACAAAAGAACTACACCAGTCGATAACTCATTCATGTTGCCAAGCCCATACCAGCTAAAATATAGTGCAGCTGGAGTAGCGATAGCAAACAAAAGAATATAAAAAAGTGTGGAACGCATCGTAGCACGAAATTGCCTTACTTCATGTAAACCAAAAACACCTAAGCTGAAAGCGGCCGGTATTTTGTGAAACACAACACCAAACAATTGTGGCACTGCAACATCTAACGCGTCTGTAGCCATACCAGCTCCAATTGCTACACCATCTGTAAGGGCATGTACAGTCAGACCGATAGCGACAACACCTGATAAACTTCTGGGGTGATGAACATGAGCATGGCCATAGTCACCTTCATGATTATGATGTTCTTCATGAATAGAGTGTCCAACTCCTAAACTTTCAATCATCATCATCACTAAGAAACCGGCCAAGACCATAACTCCTGGGCCAGCCCAACTCATTACATTTGTAATTTGTATGGAGGTTACATCATCGCCTTCTATGTGTTCGTCTACGTCATGATGTTCTTCCGAGTGATGTTCCGATGACAACTCCATATTTTGTGCAACGATCTCAAATCCTTCAGGTATAGCAATGAGAAGTGCCGCTGCTAATAAAATACCAGCAGCAAGTCCAGTTAACCAACGAAGTGCTTTTTCATTAAGTAGTCCTTCAAGCAAGAAAGGAAGATACGCTGGAACAAAACCAGCCACAAAAGACACTGTCAACATCCAAAACAAATTATTGTTCATTTCATTTATTCTCTCTTCAGTTACTTATTAATAAACGGCCAGCATAATACAAAATTATTATTTATTTTTCAAGATGATTGGTTGCAAATTCCCTGAAGGAGGTGGGGGGTCTTTGTAACAAAGTGCTTAACACATGTGAGCTACCCCAAAAACCATATAAGTCG
>CAJWIA010000017.1 GCA_913040765.1 uncultured Anaerolineales bacterium
GTCAGATCCCAAGGTTCTAGTGAAGAAAGACGCAGTCGTTTAACGTCAGTCTCCTTAAGAACAGACAACACCATATCTTCCAAACTAACATTTGCTCCAATATCATACCCATAAGCTCCGAGATGTACTCCACACAACACCACTTCACAATAACCAAACTCTACAAGGTCGTTTATTTCTTGAATAATCTGGCCTATCTTTTTACTCCGTCCAGCACCTCTGGCAATAGTAACAACGCAAAAAGTGCATTTGTTTTCACAACCATCTTGCACTTTCAGAAATGCTCGAGTACGTCCCGAGGAACTACTAGAATATGCAATGTCAGTAGCAATATGATCGCAGTCATGCAACAAGCCAGACTCAGTTAATATCTGCGGAATATCATCTTTATATTGTGTGCCCACCAACATATCAGCGCCTACATCACGGGCAATCTGTATGTCAATTTCCGCATAGCATCCAGTAATCACTAATGTTGCATAAGGATTCGCACGACGCAATTTACGTATAATCTTACGAGACTCTGAACCTGCCGAACTAGTTACCGCACAGCTATTAAAAATCACTATATCAGCATCGGAACCGGCAGGCACTATTGAATGTCCAAGTGCGATAAACTGCCGCGCAAGAGAATCAATTTCAGCAGTATTTAAGCGACATCCAATTGCATGAAGATGAATCCGCATGTCAAATAGTATAGTCGACAGAAAGAACTTATACGTCAGCAAACCAATGGTTTAATTTTTAAAACAGTCAAGTATAATAGAGTGTGGGTATTGTATAGGTTGCGCTAAGGAAACAATGGAAATTCTATCTATAGAATGGTTTGGAAACTCATTAAGGAATTATTTGATTGCGTTAATTGTAGTGATTGCTTCAGTCACTATAATGCGAGTTTTACGCAACATGCTCCTAGTCAGACTACGCTCTGTTGCCGATATTACAACCACCAAACTGGATGATTTAGCTGCTAATCTGGTTCAATCTACTCGTTCTTGGTTCATACTTGGAATATCATTCTTTATCGGCATAAAATCTTTGCAACTGCCACAAACAGCTAATGAAGGGGTTAGAATATTTGTGCTCTTCATTAGTCTCTTGCAGACAGCAACATGGTCCAACCAGTTGATAAACCACATATTACATCAATACACACAAAATGCGGTCGAAGATGAAGGCAACCGGAAAAACACTGTTGCTATCTTGGGTTTAGCTAGTAGGATTATTCTGTGGGCTATTTTGTTGCTGCTCGCCCTTGATAACCTTGGCATAGAAATTACTGGACTAATCACTGGATTAGGAATAGGTGGCATTGCAATAGCTCTTGCAATCCAAAACATTCTCAGCGACTTGCTCGCATATGTTTCTATTATGATGGACAGACCCTTTGCAATTGGTGATTTTATAGTTGTAGATGAATTTACTGGAGTCGTAGAACGTATTGGACTAAAAACTACTCGTCTGCGCAGTCTGAGTGGAGAGTTACTAATTTTTTCCAACAATGATCTACTCAGTAGTAGGATGCGCAACTATAAAGATAGAGAGCAGCGTAGAGTACTATTTAGCATAGGAGTCACATATGATACACCCGCAGATTCGTTGGCATCTATCCCAGGCATAATTAGAGATATATTGGAGACACAAGAACATGTGCAGTTTGACAGAGCTCATTTAAAATCGTTTGGTTCATTTTCAATAGACTTTGAAATAGTTTATTACGTCACTACAGCAGATTACCTTATATACATGGATGTACAACAAAATGTTAATCTGGAAATTGTACGGGCCTTTGAAAAATCAGGAATAGAATTCGCTTTCCCAACTCAGACCGTCTTTCTTAACACTAATTCATCATAAATCTAAAATTTCATACGTACTACATTAAATACAATCATTCATGCTTAATATAGTAAATTGAATCATATTGAAGTTAAAGTGTAAAAGTAGTAAACTAGCTATTGGTCAAAAAATAAATACGGGTATTGCTTATGAAAATGAATATTGAAATTATCTATTGCTCATCTTGAAACTATGCTCCGAGAGCCACCAGTCTGGTGGCCGACATTTTAGATGAGTTTCAGACAGTAGTTGAATCCATTAGACTTGTGCCTTCAACCGGTGGAGTATTTGAGGTAAGTGTAGATGATGAGATAATTTTCTCTAAGAAAAAACTCGAACGACATGCTGAACCTGGCGAGGTCATTGATATATTTCGCAACATCATTGCATAATCAAGAAAATTATCTAAGAAACAATAAATGAGTGAGAAAGGTAGAGTATTTTCTGGGGCTCGGCCAACCGGCAGGCAGCATCTGGGCAATTATCTGGGTGCAATAAGAAACTACGTTGATCTGCAAGAAGACTACGACTGTATATACTGCATCGTAGACCTTCATGCTATGACTACACTTGAAGAACTGCAGAACATAAAGCCAAACACTGCAGAAATGGCGCTTGACTGGCTAGCTGCAGGACTACGACCGGAAGATACCATTCTATTTGCTCAAAGCCATGTGCCCCAGGTTACAGAGCTACATACTATTCTCAGTATGTTTACTCAACTTGGCAAGTTGACTGATCTACCTACCTTTAAGGACAAGGTACGCTTACAACCACATAACGTCAACTATGGACTGGTAGGATACCCAGTACTTATGACAGCAGACATCACTCTGTATAAGGCTGATATTGTTCCGGTAGGTGTTGATCAACAATCTCACATCGAATTTGCAAGAGAAATAGTACGCACCTTTAACTATCGCACCAAACGCCAGGTGCTTATCGAACCACAAATGAAAAATACAGACTTTCCAAAGGTACTAGGTACAGATGGAAAGAAAAAAATGGGTAAAAGTGAAAGTAATCACATCGAGTTAGCTCTCACACCCGAAGAAACCAATAAAGTAGTGAGCACCATGGTGACTGATCCACAACGTGTGCGGCGCACAGATCCTGGCAACCCAGAAGTATGCAACGTATTTACATTACACAAATATTTCTCTAATGCTGATAAAGTGTCGACTATCGATGCTGAATGTCGCAATGCTGACATAGGTTGCGTAGATTGCAAACGAATGCTGTCAGACGAACTAAATGAACATCTGGGACCTTTTCGAGAAAGGCGCGCTGAACTAGCTAGAAATCCGCAATATATTTGGGATATTCTGCATGACGGAGCAGATCGCGCTCGGACAATTGCTAGCAAAACTATAGCAGAAGTTAAGTCGGCTACTGGCATAGCATAGTCACGCTTCAACTTAGATGTTTCTATATTTCGGAAATATCAATAATCGAATACGTGCGAATTCATAAGTACAACCATGCGACTTCTTATACAACGCGTAAGTAAAGCTAGCGTATCTGTAGCAGATACAATTGTCGGAAAAATTGACAAGGGATTACTTGTTTTAGTTGGTGTTGGACAAAAAGACAGTAAGTCTGAAGCAGAGTGGTTAGCTCGAAAAACAGCGCAACTAAGAATATTTGCTGATGCAAATGGAAAAACGAATCTGTCTCTATCGGAGGTGTCCGGCGCTGCGCTAGTAGTGTCGCAGTTCACACTTTATGCTGACACACGCAAAGGACGTCGTCCATCATTTATTAATGCTGCAACTAGTGATATAGCAGAACCTTTGATCGAATACTTCGCCAAGCAACTTGAGGGATATGGCATACCAGTAAAACTCGGTAAATTCGGTGCAGACATGCAAGTTGCACTAGTAAATGATGGGCCAGTTACTATCTGGATGGAACATAATAGTAAGTCAAAGTCAGTCAAATAATTCCACGTAGCTTTTACGTACACTATTCTCCACAATTCACTAGCCTACTTGACAGACACTATAGCACTCTAGTATTATCGCGCCGGTTGCTTGTAAGATTATAATAATCAGATATATCTTTACAACAATAAATCTATGCTGAAACTCCGCACACATATTTTTGTATTAGCGTTAGCAGGTCTATTGTCTATATCAACAGCCTGCGATGCTCTATCTGAACTTGCTATACAAACATCTGATGACCCAGCACAGGAAATAGAGAAAAGTTTAGCAACTCAAGATGCTAACGGCAACGTATTTTGGACTCTTTATGCTACAGTACTCAATGAAGACGTATATGCACGAAAGACTCCAAACACAAACTCTGAAGAGGTGTTAAGACTTGCCAAAGATGTACACTACACAGCTATTGGGCGGTCTGAGGATAAACTCTGGATACAAATTCTAGTTCCTGAAGACAATACTGAGCTATGGTTACCCAAAAGTTCGGTTAGCTTGAGTGGTGAGATCGAAAAACTAGCTTCTGTTTCTGACAAAATATTACCCAAAACAGCGTCGACAGCCACTAGTACAATAGAGTCGAGTCCCACTTCTATTCCAAGTAACACCTCAACGTCAACAGCGACTATAACAATGACGAACACTGCAATTCCAACCACCCTAGTGCCAGCTACTTTTACACCGCAACCGACGGCTACAAACACACTTCCGCCAACTGCCACACTGGAACCAACTTCTACATACACACCGGCTCCTACTGCTACTGCAATACCACCTACTACTGCTCCTGTGCCCACAACGGCGCCAGTCCTTACAACGGGCAACTTTGAATTGGGTGGTCAAGTTTCCGATTTTCGTGCTCCCGATACAATGAAAAGTGCCGGTATGACATGGGTGAAACGCCAAGTCAAATGGCATCCAGGTGAGGCTGCCAGCGGTCACTTCGGAGCAATTACTGATGCTCATGGCAAAGGATTTAAAATCCTACTGAGTGTACTAGGATCACCTGATCAATCTTATCCACACAATTTTGACGAATATGCTCGTTTCGCAGGAGAACTTGCCGGTGCAGGAGCTGACGCAATTGAGGTATGGAATGAGATGAACATTGATCGCGAATGGGCAAGTGGTAGCATAAGTCCAAGTAGCTATACTAATCTGCTCCAGAAAGCTCACACATCGATCAAAACATATAATAGCGGAACAATGGTCATATCAGGTGCACCTGCTCCTACTGGTTATTTTGGCGGATGTCACCCCCATGGTTGTGACGATGCCCCCTATATATCTGGTATGGTAGCTGCTGGGGGACTGAATTACCTAGACTGTGTAGGTATACACTACAATGAAGGCATAATGCCACCGTCTGCTACTTCTGGCGATCCACGCGGAGCTTCAGGTCATTACACTCGCTATTACCAATCAATGGTGGATACTTACTATAATGCCATCGGTGGAGCAAGACCGCTCTGCTTCACAGAAATTGGATATCTTAGCGGTGAGGAATGGGGTACACTACCGCCTGCATTTCTCTGGCAACCACCATACAACCTCACTACAGCGCAACATGCTCAGTACTTAGCTGATGCGGTGCGAATCTCACGTGTGCAGGGAAAAGTACGCCTATTCATTATATTCAATGTGGACTTTACCCATTGGAGCGATGATCCTCAAGCTGGATTTGCTATGATACGACCAGGCGGCAATTGTCCTTCCTGTGGCCCGCTCCAGGCAGCTATGTCTGGAAATTAGACCTTTAGCACAGTATATAGAAAAATACTTTTAGTATGTGGTTCAGTACGAGTTTCGTGCTAGAATGACTGTTTACTATAGAACTAATTGCTTTTCACAATATCTGCTTAAGAGCGGGAAAACAATATGACTGTATACAAGTATCAACGCTTAGTAGTGAAACTTGGCACATCAACATTGACTGCAGGTACTCCTCACCTTTCAGAGGACACTTTGGCCAATTTAGTTTCTCAAATTGCCGCACTCTGTGACAGTAGATGTGAAGTAATACTTGTATCATCTGGCGCAATGGCAGCGGGACGCGAAGCGCTTTCATTTCCGAAACTGCCTAAGGAGATTCCTGCCAAGCAGATGCTATCCGCAGTGGGACAGCCAAGGTTAATGGCTATATATGAAAAGCTGTTTGCACATCACAATCGCACAGTTGCACAAGTGCTATTGACTCGACAGGACCTTACTCAGAGACGCAGTTACCTTAATTCTCGTAACACTCTGCTAGCACTGCTTAATCAAAAAGTCTTACCTATAGTAAATGAAAATGATGCAGTCACTACTGAAGAGATTCGAGTGGGCGACAACGACAACCTGTCTGCCTTGGTAGCAAATCTCGTAGATGCTGACTTATTGTTAATGCTCACTGATCAGCCCGGTGTGTTCACAGCAGATCCTCGAACTGATCCTAATGCTAAGTTATTGACTAAAATTACTAACAGTGAGATACCAGAAGAATTGTGGAAATCTGCAAGTGCTTCCAAGGACGAACTAGGTACAGGCGGTATGATTACCAAACTACAAGCTGCCGATTTAGCACGGCGTTCTGGTACAAACGTAGTGATAGCCAGCGGTACTGAAACTGATGCAATTCTGAGAACTGCGAAAGGCGAGTCCATAGGCACACATTTTAAAGCAACTGTATCAACTCTAGAGAGTCGAAAACGGTTCATTCTTTCGGGAACAGTTTCTACTGGCAAAATACAAATAGATGATGGCGCTACTAATGCACTACAAAATGGTAGCAGTTTGTTGCCTGTGGGTGTTGCATCAATATTGGGAGAATTTGACCGCGGAGACACAGTAACTGTAATTGATGTCAACAGCAATGAAATCGCACGTGGACTAACAAATTATCATTCCGCTGAACTATCTAAAATAGCAGGTCGCCAGTCAAAAGATATTGAATCAATTCTAGGGTATTATTATGGTGAGGAAGTTATACACCGAGATCAGTTGGTGCTTATACATGCTCCAAACTAGGAGAAATCTATGATTGATCTTACAGTCATGGCAGCTGCAGCCAAAAACGCCACGCGCCAGATGGCACATGCAAGCACAGAAGCCAAGAACATAGCATTAAAAGCTATCGCCAACAACCTGGAACAGTCCCAAAACGATATATTGTCTGCTAACGAAAGGGACATCAATGAAGGTCATAACAATGGCTTGAACTCCGCGTTAATTGACCGTTTAACACTCACACCCGAAAGACTTGATGCTATGGCTGCTGATGTGATAAATATCGCTTCACTCCCAGACCCCATCGGTGAACGTTTTGACAGCCAAGTACTCGAGAATGGATTGCAGATTGAACGACAACGTGTTCCTATTGGTGTATTAGGTGTGATTTACGAGTCTCGACCCAATGTCACAATAGATGTGACTGCCCTAGCAATCAAGACCGGCAACGTGGTGTTACTGCGTGGAGGAAGTGAAACCATGCATTCAAATAGAGTGCTAGTAAATTTAGTGCAACAGGCTCTGTGCGACGCCGATCTCCCAGAATCTTCTGTACAGTTCATCGACAATAGGGATCGTAAATATGTAGCCGAGCTTTTAAAATTACATGAATATGTAGAAATGATTATTCCAAGAGGTTCCAATACACTACATACATTCTGCCGTGAGAATAGCACTATACCAGTTATAACTGGTGGAATAGGAATATGTCATTTGTATGTCGATGAAAGTGCAGATATTAATTTGACGTTACCAGTTATAGAAAATGCCAAGGTGCAAAGACCATCTGTGTGTAATGCGCTTGACACTCTCTTGGTACACGAAGCAATCGCTGCTGATCTTATACCCAGAATAGTTGAACAACTTGGAGAATCGGGGGTGACATTTAGAGCAGACAATCAGGTACTATCTATACTAGAGAAAGCAGGTCTGAGCAGCGATTCGGCAAAAGTACAATTAGCAGGACCTGATGATTTCGATATCGAATGGCTTTCTCTTGTGCTTGGCATCAAAATAGTGAAAAACCTGGATGAGGCAATTGAGCATATACATAAACATAGCACTAATCATTCTGATGGTATCTTGACTGAAACAGATAAACATGCCGAACGATTTGTAACAGAAATAGATTCAGCAGCTGTCTATGTCAATAGTAGCACCCGCTTTACTGATGGAGGACAATTAGGTCTAGGTGCCGAAGTTGCTGTAAGTACTCAAAGATTACATGCCCGTGGACCAATGGGATTGCCTGAGCTTTCTACATACAAATGGGTGGTAAGAGGATCCTATACCTCAAGATCCTAATGCAGTAATATTGTCGATATAAATCAAAAGAGTATCAACTTTTTCTTAGCAAGTCTTTCAAAGTTTGCTCTAAGTCAGCCATATTATCAGGAACTTGTCCGCCTTCTAAAATTGCCTGCCCAAGGCCAGATTGCCTAAATTCCATCAAATCACGGTCAAAACCATCTTGCGGTATAGTGTCTGAAACAATTGTTCCATCTCGCATAGTAACAACTCTACGCATCATATTGGCGCATTGAATATTATGTGTCACAACTATAAGGGTGGTACCTTGTGTCTGATTAAGTTCAGACATCAATTCCATAATATCTGTAGTAGTCTTTGAATCTAGATTCCCAGTAGGTTCGTCTGCCAAAACTATTTTGGGATCGTTAGCAAGTGCACGTGCAATCGCGACTCGCTGACGTTCGCCACCTGATAGTTGGCTCGGCAGAGATTTCAATCGATGCTCTAGACCGACCAGAACAAGTAATTCGTTTGCACGGCCACGCCTCGCCAATTTACTCATACTAGATTCATGTAAGGGTACAATCACATTTTCCAGTGCGGTTAACGTAGGGATAAGATTATGCATCTGAAATACAAATCCTACGGTTTTACTGCGGAAACTATCTATATTTTGCACTGAGTTCAGTGAAACTCCATCTATTAGAACCTCACCAGAACTAGCATCATCTAAACCACCTATCATATTTAACAAGGTGGATTTTCCAGACCCGGAAGGACCTACTATAGCCACAAAATCGCCAGCATTAATTTTGAGGTCGACACCATCCAATGCTCGCACAGGTTCCACTAATCCAAATACTTTTGTCAGCTGTCTAGTTTCTACCACTATCGTACTTTCAAGCGACATCATATTACCATTTAGGATTCAAGTCTAGATACTGCAGGACACATATAACAATGAATATTATCATTCATAGCGTAATGCTTCTATTGGCTTCAAGCTGGCAGCTTTCCAGGCTGGGTATATAGATCCCACAACCCCCAGAACTAATACTAGCACACCGATTTGCAAAAATGTTGGACCTTCATATATTGGGTTGAAGAAAGATCCATAAAGAGGTATCAAACCCAAGATACTATTTAAGCCTATACCAATACCAACGCCAGCTACACCACTGAACAAGCTTAATGCTAAACCTTCTATCACTATCATACCGACTACACGTTTTCTCTTCCAACCTACAGCGCGAAGCAAGCCAATTTCCTGTGTTCGTTCAAAAACACTCATTAACATAGCATTCATCATTACAATACCACCCACCAGCATAGTTAATCCACTCATAGCATTCATCATTGATTCCATCGTCTTAAAATCCTGCATTTTTTCGGTAAACGTACTAGTAGTACCTACCATTACATCGGCAAACTGTTGTTCTAACATATTAGCGACATCGACTGCTCTCTTTTGATCATGCAAAGCTACCCCAAGAAACGAAACTTCGCCCTTCTTGTCAAACAGATTCTGTGCATCCCGTAGCGATATCGCTGCTCCTGTATCTTCAAAACTAACGCCATTTTCATATATACCCACAATAGTAAAACGTGCGCCTGCAATACGCATTTTGTCGTCCAGGTCTTTCTTTAGGCTATTGGCTGCGAGTCGACCCAGTATAACCTCCCCAGAGCGCTGAAGCGTCCTTCCCTCACGAACATTGTAGTCATTTATCTTGGATTCTCGCGGATCAAGACCATTAACCATAAAAAATGGTAGTCCAGGAGCAGTAGTTATTCCCCACACAATCCTAGAAACCGATCTGACTTCCGGGTGTGCGCGAATACTGTTTGCGGTACGCTCTGAAATAACAGAAAGTGACGCATCTGCCGCATCTTTCTCCTCTACCATTAGATCAGAATCACCTGAACTCATATAATTTGTAAACATAGATTCCATACCACTAGTCATACCCATCAAAGCAAATGTAAATCCAACACCTAGGCCAATACTTATAAGAGTTACGAAGGTGCGTGTAGGTCGCCTCCACAAGTTCCGTAGTGCCGAGTTAGACAATATCCGACTAATCAATTCCATGCTAGATGTAGATACTGGCAAATTAGTAGCAGCTCGCATAGCCTCGGCAGGCAATAGTTTGGATGCACGCCAGGCTGGATACAATCCGCTTAGAATACCAAGACCAATTGACAAACCTAAGGCCCGAACGAATATATCTATCGTGTATGCACCTGACAACATAGAACTCACTGCTGGGGACAATTTGATTGCTTCAGTTAGACCATATCCCACACCAACTCCAACCACTCCTCCCAAGAGAGCGACAATCAGAGACTCTCCTAATATCATCACGATGACTCTTCGTCTTCGCCAACCTATGGCCCGCAACACGCCTATTTCGCGTGTTCGCTCAAAAACACTCATTAAAGTACTATTCATCATCCCAAGACCACCCACGAGCACAGCAAATATTCCCATATAAAAACCAAACGAACGATACATTCCAAGCATTTCAGTTTGGCGAGTCTGTTCACCAGAGCGAGTAGCTGCTAATTTAGGCCAACGATTCTCTATTTCATTCCTAATCGCATCTATACGAGTTTTGTCATTCACACGCAAATTGAAATAGCTCACCTGATACCGTTGATCGAAGAGACGTTGCGCATCGGACAAACTCATCACTGCCCCACCATCTTCAAAACTGGTACCAGTCTCATATATTCCAGCTACCCGATATGTCGAACCTTCTAAACGAAAGGCTTCCCCAACGTCTTTATCGAATGATTCTGCAGCAAGTTTCCCGATGAGGATTTGCTTGCGCTGTAATATTGGACCTCCAGCAATAATACGATAATGGGCCATACCAAAACCGCGAGTATCTTCACCAGTGACAATAAAATATGGAACAGTGTCCATCTGTACTATATTTATAACCGTACCAGTAACCTCAACCACACCGGGAATACGCTCAATATCAGCAGCAATACTCTCATCCACTTTACTAAATAGCACCATCATTGCATCTTTCTGCGCAACCATGAGATCTGCATCTGAAGAAGTAAAAATCTCCTCCATACCACTGGCCATACCCTCACCTAGTGCCGATAGAGATACAACCGCTGCTACACCCATGGCTATACCAAGAATTGTTAAAACAGTACGGGTTTTCCGATTCCACAGATTGCTAATGATCAAGTTGTCAGCCACCTGCAGTGATAGTAGCGCGCAACACAACACCTGACAAAAACAATAATGTTAATCCGTAGAAAAGTGCTTCGCGATATGTGCTACGACCACGAGTGAAAGCGAACACTGCTGGTAGAGTGATAACTCCTAGTGCTCCATACAGATAATGTACGCCGCGAATAGCAATGCGACCTTGAAATAGCATTACCACTCCAATAGCGGCCTGTAGAACAAATATTAAGGCAACAATAGCAAGCGCACCCCAGTATTGAGGCGTCAAATCACGTCGCCGTATATATATCCAAAAACTCCAGGCTGCCACAATCAACGAGTAAATCAGTATTGTATTTGCTAATCCATCATGTAGTCTTGTAGTTATCATAAAGATATTCTAGCATAACTGTACAGCAAACCACATATCCCATACAGCATGCTAAAATGAGTTTCAGTGGATTAATATTATGTCAAGCAGTGAACTGATACGAGTACTTGTTACACAACCATTTGCCCCTAAATTGATTCAAAGTATTCAATCAATATCATCGCGGTTAAAAATCAAACATATTCCTACAAAAAATCCGGAGGATCTGAAAAAATACTGGGCTACAGTGGAAGTGCTATATACTGCCAAACTTGTTCCAAAACCCGAACAAGCACCGCGCTTGTCCTGGATACAAGCTCACTTCGCTGGAATTGAACATCTACTTAAACACCCAATCACGAATCAAGTACATCTTACAACTGCAAGCGGAGTCGGAGCAAAATCTATAGCAGAATATGTAATAGGCGGACTACTATCCCTTAATCACCATATACCTGGTTTTCTTGAACACCAATCAAAAAAAATATGGTCCCCGAAACGCTTACAGATTTTCGTGCCTAGTGAGCTCCAAAATACTACATTGGGAATAATAGGCTATGGAGGAATCGGGCAAGAAATAGCACACTTGGCTAATGCATTTGGTATGAAAATATTAGTAACCAAACGTGATATATCAGAACCAAGTATAAACAGCTGGCAATTTCCCAATCCCTCGAAAATACAGCAAGACTTGGTGGCAAAACTATACCTGCCTGAGCATCTACATATAATGCTAAAACACTGTGATTATGTAGTAGCAGCAGTTCCATTGACTGAAAAAACAAAACACATGATAAGCTCATCCGAATTCAGTGCGATGAAGAAAGGGACTGTATTGGTCAATATATCGCGCGGAAAAGTTGTAGATGAATTAGCATTAATTAACGCATTACAGACTGGTCATCTAAGAGGTGCCATACTGGATGTATTTGAAACAGAACCACTAGATGTAAAAAGTCCCCTATGGACACTGCCAAATGTAATTCTAAGCCCACATGTTTCGGGATTAACCCCCAATTACGATCAACGTGCTGTAGAACTATTTGCAAACAATTTGGAAAAATACTTATCTGGACAACCGTTACTTAATGAAGTGAATATAATACGAGGATATTGAATCCACAATACTTAATTGTGAGCAACTAACCTGTGAAACTGAATTAATGAGAGATTGATTCGTATAGTTCCAGCAAGACTCCTCCAGTACTACTTGGATGGATGAAAATAGCTCGTTTACCTGCAGCACCATCTATTGGAACATCATTCAGCAAATGAAGTCCTTTGGACTTGAGATCTATAATCATAGAAGACAAATCTTCCACTTCTAGCGCAATATGATGCATTGATGGTCCTTGCTTCTGAACAAAACGAGCTATACCACTATCTTCAGTGGTAGGTTCTACCAATTCAATTTTACTGGCACCTATCTCAAAAAATGCTGTATCAACTTGTTGTGATGACACTTCTTCACGATGCATCACTTTTAGCCCTAAAGTATCACGCCAAAAACTAAGAGCTTCTTCCAAGTCAGAAACTGCTATGGCGATGTGGTCTATATTTTTTATCATTATTATCAATATACAATCTACTATATTCGAGACCTATACTCACCCCATACATTGCGAAGGATATTACAAATTTCACCTAAGGTAACATTATGCTCTACGCATTCAATAAAAAGTGGTATTAGGTTGTCTGTACCTCGTGCAGCGTTAGACAATTGGTCAAGAAGTGTGCTTGTCTTTTCTGAATCACGCTGTTGACGAATAGCACGTACCCGTTGACACTGCTGCTCTTCAGTTTTCTTATCTACAATCAATCTCTCTATCTCTAATTTTTTGTCATCAGCAAAATTGTTTACGCCTACTACAACCTGATCACCCTGTTCTATGTTTTTCTGATAAGTATATGCAGCATCATGAATTTCTCCTTGCATATAGCCAGACTCAATTGCTGCGAGTGATCCGCCAATGTCATCAATATATCTGATATATTGTTCTGCGCGAGATTGTATCTCGTCGGTCAATGATTCTATTGCATATCCACCACC